>NZ_JBFTLU010000038.1:0-17421 GCF_056396605.1 Pseudomonas sp. 05T35 | reverse complement strand
GATTTAATGGATCAGCTTTCGACCAGCGCCATCCTCTCCCGGGCTACCGGAACCCTTTCCGAGTGTTCCAGTTGCATGCAGCGTTCCAGGAACAGGTACATATAGTCGTAGCTCTTGCAGATCGCCTGACGCAGTTCAGCTTGCAGGGATCTGGTGGGGTTCAGGCCCGCCAGCGTGCAGATGATTTCCAGGGCTTCCCACGGATGGGCATCATCGTATTGAGCGTGCATTTTCAGCCACTTCATTGCGCGTTTGCGGTCGTCCTCAGGGAACGCTGCCGCATAGACTCCACTGGAACACACCAGCGCCGACCACTCCCCGGTCGCCCCTTCAATGGCATAGTTGGTTGCCGCAATGGCAACAATCAGCGAATCCGACGAGCTGGTATGCCAGCACCAATGACTCAACGCATGAAGCTCGGGTGCAACCTGCTGTGCCTGCAAATCATCAAGGCTGACGCCATGTGCACGACTCCAGTGCACCCAATAATCGGCATGATTAAGCTCAACCCGAATGTTGCGCATCAGCCAGCGACGCGCCATGTCCTCGCCGGGATGGCGGGCAAAGCGGGTCTTCGTCAGGTTTTGCGCCATGTACAACGCGAACTGTTCAACGACCGGCCAGCCACCAATCAGGTACTGACGCATGGTCCTTGCACTGAGTTTGTTGTCACGCATCCGCTGATACAGTTCATGTTCTACAACCCGACGCTTGCTCTCGCTGCAATCCCGGATCAGTTGCTGAGCCCAGGCGGGGTAACTTGCGGCTTCCATAAGCGGGCCGGATCTGTTGAATGTATCGATCACTGTCGCACTCCTTTTGATTGTGATGGTACGGATCAGCAAGAGACTTCAACGGAACGTGCCGGGCGCCTTGAATAACACAGGCTGCGGCCTGGTGGGCCGACAATGCAGGCTGTCGCAGGTAAACATTTGCGGGCGTTCGATAACATACCCCTGAGCATAATCCACCCCGATCTCCAGCAATGCCGGACATACCGGCGCAAAAGTCATCCAGCGAAAAATGGCATCCTAACCCTTTGAGTTCATTAATAAATCTGATTGCGCTGCCCAAATTGGAAATCGCGCTGGTTTCAGTGATTTCAAAACAAATCATTTCAGGCGGAATGGCATAGTCAATGAACTTCTCACGCAGGAAGTGCAGAAAAGCCTCATCACCGATGGTAATGCCTGACAGATTGATCGCACACATGGCCAAAGGCCCTTTACGCTCTTGCGCGATGCCCTGTGCAATGATCCTGAAAACATTCTCGACTACCCAACGATCCAGGGACGTCATGAGCCCATAACGCTCGGCAGCAGGAATGAAGCTGTCCGGCAGAATCATCCGCCCGGCTTCGTCATGCAGACGCAACAGGATTTCGATATGCCCACCGCCCCGCTCTGTGTGCCCCAGCGCAGCGATTTCCTGTGAGTACAGGCAAAAGCGGTTCTCTTCGAGCGCCATGTGCAGGCGCTGGACCCAGGCCATCTCGCCAAAACGCAGGGACAACTCGGAGTCGTCGGCATGATAGACCTGCACCCGATTGCGGCCCTTCTCCTTCGCCATGTAGCAAGCCATGTCGGCAGCACGCAATGAAGCTTCAAGGGTGGCCGGCGCTTGAATAATGTGCACCAGACCGATGCTGACGGTGGTCACGAATGGCCGGCCTTTCCAGACAAAGTGCAGGTTTTGTACCGTCTGGCGCAGGCCCTCGGCGATTTTTTCCGAGGCTTGCGGCGAGCAGTTTTCCAACAGAATGCCGAACTCGTCACCGCCCAATCGGGCCAGGGTGTCACCTTCGCGCAAACCTGACTGCAACAGCGCACAGATATGCCGCAGCAACTCATCACCCGCCGCATGCCCGCAGGTGTCGTTGACCAGTTTGAATTGGTCCAGATCGAGGAACATCAAGGCGTGCCGGGCCGGCTGACGCGTCAGATTGTGCAACGCCTGCTCCAGGCGATATTCGAATTCGCGGCGGTTGGCCAGCCCGGTTAGCGCGTCGTGAGTGGCCTGCCAGGAAAGATTGGCGATGTACTGCCGCTCCTGGGTCATGTCATGCAGTACCAGCACCGTGCCACTGACTTTACCGGCATTGCTGATCGGTGAACCCACCAGCGTGACTGAAACCGTGCTGCCATCCAGCCTCTGAATGAGTTTGGAATGTTCACTGCCACCACTGAGCTGACCGCTGAGAATATGCTCGATCAGTGTGAAACCATCCGCCTGGGCATTGTCATCCAGCAGATTGAACAAGGCAGCCAGCGGCAAACCGACTGCCTGCTCGGCTTTCCAGTGGGTCAACTCCTCCGCTGCCGGGTTCATGTAAGCAATGGCGCCTTCAACGTCGGTGGTGATCACACCATCGCCAATGGACTGTAAGGTGATTTGCGCGCGTTCCTTTTCCAGCTGCAAGGCATTGGCAAACGCATGGCGCTGAGCCAGTAGCTTATGGGTGCGCAAGAGTGCCAGGGCAATCAACCCCAACGCCGTGGCCAGGTTGGTGAAGAGCAACAACCGCAGAATCAGCCGCGAGCCCTCGCCCAGCGCGTCACTGAACGCTTTGGCGGCGGGAGTCACCGCTTCGTTGATGGAAAATATCCGGGCTTTCCAGCGCTGAATGTCAGCGTCGGTCGCCTGATTACCGGCGATGCGCTGATGCATTTCAAGGGCGACGTTGTCGAGCTGCATCAGGTAGGCATCACCCACGGTCCAGCGATCGATAGCGGTTTCCAGGTAACTGAAATGCCGGAAATTCAGGTACAGCCAGATCAGGCTTGAAACGTCATCGGGATGGTTGCCGCCCTTGAGGATGCCCCGTCGGGCGGCCTCGAGATCAGGCGGTTGATGTTCCAGCGCAACCCGCAGTTCATGCCCGCCCTGGGGAACCGAAATAGCCTTCTGGTACTTGAGGAAAATCGACTCGTCGCGACTGTCAGCGTAGAGATTGAGGTAATAGATGGCGTCTTTCTGGCCCTTGGACCACAGGCTTTCCCCAGCAACGTAGCCGCGAACCGCCGACAAAACGTACAGGCTGACGCCGCCCAACAGGGCCTGAAATAACACGACGGCGATAAATGGCCAGACGATGCCCAACAACCGTGGCGTTCCGAGGGTCCGCTTTTGCTTCATGAGATTCCTTGCACTGCACTGCCTGGTTGTCGTCCGGGCCAGATCGCTACAGCTAGACTAGGGTGCGTTCCCGGTTCCGGCAAGCAGAGGATCGGCCTCAATGCCGCCCACGTACGCCCCATATATGTATATACCGCCGATACCGGTTTCGAGATCTGTTTACTGGGCACTTCGGGCTCCCCCTATCCATTGCGGGACCMCTTTCAAAGGAGTGCAACATGACAGAGACGTCTTTACCTTCACCTGAACAACGCCCCCCGTCACCGGCGGACGAAGAGTTTCGCGCCAGACAGGCTCTGGGATTCAACGACRGCCCGGATATCGAAGACTTGGGCCTGCGCCCCACTGCCCAGGATCGAAGAAGGTTCAAGGCTATTCAACGCGCGGTCCCCAACCTCGCGCAACACATGACCATCGTCACTTACACGGCAAAACGCATCAATGTTCAAATCATCGACATCGTGAAGGCTTTCCTGAACGGCAAGCATTCCTTAATCAGTCATCTCGGCGCCTCTGTACTGGCTTCTGCCTCCATGGATCAACTGCGTGCGACGCCATCTGTATTCCTCCAGCGAATGTTGAACACGGTCGAAGCGCAAGACCTGGGCGACAGGCTGCTAAAGGCACTCAAGTGGTATGGCGCACGCCCTGGCGAACAGACTTCGGCGTCCGTACGCCATCAACTGGTTTGCAAAGCCATATGCCTTTACTTGCACGCTCCGTCAGCCGATGAGAAGGAACTCGCCGGATTCCGTTGGAATGATCGAGCTCACTGGGGCAAAAGCTACCAGACCCTGCGCAGCGATTTTGAACAGCACTTGCTGAGCACCAAACGGGTCACTGATGCAAAAGAGGCGGCCTTGCTCGCGCGGGTGTTCGAGACCCGTCTTTCAAAGGACTTCGCTGTGCGCGATATCCCGTCCGATCTTCCTTACAAAAGTTCGGTGGTGTGGGTGAACTTCATGCACGGCGTGCTGCTGGCAGATGAACTCGGCCTTGATCGATTGCAAGCGCTGTCCTTTCAACAACTCGTCGACTTGCCCCTGGCCCGGAGCGTCGACGCCTCGCCCGAACAACTTGAGCAGATTACTCGACTGAGGATGGTGCCAGCACTGGAATGGGCGGTCTGCTGCGGCATCGTTCAATCGCGAACAACATCCGATTACGACGAAGACGATATGAAGCGGGCGATGGCGGCACTGGAAAGCCACAGCGAGAGCCTGAACAACGCCATTATGACACTGGATTTGCCGCTTCCTGAAAGACTGAAGATGGCCAAACGGGTAAAGGATGATCTGTTTGGCGAGGCAATGTTCGAATCGGACGGGCTCAAGTTGCTGCGCGATGATCCACCGAGCGGCGGCCCCAAAGACACGCCCTCGTTGAAGCTGCCAGGCTATGCATTCCTGGATGTCTATGCCGACGGCCAATTCGATGACAATAGAAAATGGTTTGTTACCCGGTCCGACGGGAAAACACGAACCAGTCACTGGATCAAGATCGACGACAAGCGAACCCTGCGTCATGAGGAACTCTTTCGCAAGGATCATGAGGGGATCGAAAGGCGTGTGATTACCAGATACGGAGGCAAGACGTTGCCTGATATCAACACGCAGTTTGAAACAGACTTCACAAACTACCTCTCGAAAATCAGGACGGCCTATCAGCCCCTGATCACCAGCCTGCTGACCTCACTGCCACTGGCCGACCGCCAGGCCCTTGAACAGGGTGACATCCGCTTGCTGAGCCTGCACCTGGACGAAAAACTCATCAAGGTAAGGGGAGACATCCGGCCAAGAAAAGGTTTCGTTCTACAGGTGACCCACAATCATGAAATTACCTATTACGAACTGATCCCGAGTGCTGGCGTCATTCGTCGTCGACCCCACCTGAGAGTTTCAACAGTCAACGGGGTTCGCACCACGTTTCCATTGCACGCCTCGATCCCCGGACAAACCTATACTGCTGAAATCAGCACTACGCTGCTTCTCGATTGGGCCGCTCACTTAAATGGCACACAGCCTGCTGACAAAGCGTACTGCGTGGCGATCCTCGGCGTGGTAGGCGACGTGCCCACAGCTTCGCCAATCGCAGCCGTTAGCGATAGCGAAGTAACAGCGCTGGCATCCTCCCGTTTGAATGCAGTGGCCCACTATATTGCAACGAATTTCCTGTTCGTCGACGAACAACTGTTGCGTACCCAGGCTCGCGGCGTGACGGCATTCGACACCATCAGGACCAGAAGCGAACAAAGGATCAGTACGACCCTGGAAATAGCCAAAGGGCTTGTGCCCTTCTGGGGCAGTATCGAGGACATTTTGTCGGGCAAAATTGAGCGGATACTCATAGGCGCAGCCGGACTCGTGCTGGACCTGGCTTCATTCCTCACCCCTGTCGGGAAATTCATGTCAGGTTCGGTGCGTCTGATCAGGGCGGGCGCCAAAGCCTCGCAAATGACCGTCAAAGCAAGTCTGCCTTCCTTTTCAACCTTGACCCGAAAACTCCTGACTGCTTCGCTGAGCAACCTCAATCCGCTGGATGGGGTCCCGACACTACTCAAGACACTGGGAAGCGGTGCGTGGAAAGGACTGCATACGGCGGGACGCATCGGTGTCAGCGGGTTCAAGAAACTGACAGGACACGCCGACAGCTACCGACTGGTGCACAACCTGCCCCAGACAACCGATCCGGGGCGCTGGAAGCCGCTGGCAAACAGTGATCGACTGGCAACGGTCAATGGCGTCGATGATGTACTCGTGCGCAATACCAGCCCATCGGACCTGACCCGATTCCACCCCGTCGACCCGGTAACGTCCTTGCCCTATGGCCCCCGCCTGCACAATCACAGCAACAACCTCATACAGGGCCGGTCAACCTTCAAAACGTTCTCTCCTACCCAATCCCACGCCCTGGTAGAACTCCCGAAAGACGCCCATGTCCGTGAAGTACTTGAGGTCGATGGTCGAACCACACTGTTCGTTGATGACATTCCCTATCGTCTGGACGGCAACCAACTGCGCCGTGCCGACTTGATTGATGATCAGGCGATGTTCAGATCCTTGCCTTGCCGGGTACGTCGCGCCCCTGGTCCCGAGCTGTGTCAAACAAGCTACGTCACTCGCGACCCGGCTCCGACCCCTGCTATCGCTACTTTCGATGAGACCAAAGGCTGGGCCCCCTGGTTCGGAGACGCCATTTACATCCCCGCAACAGGCAGGGCACCGATGCAAGTGTCCTCAATAGCTGCCAATTCATCCCTCAAGGCCGTACTGGAGTTTCAGAAAGGGATGTATGGGCGGGTCATGGTCAGCGTTCCCGTATCCGGGCAAAAACTCGTCGATAAATTTCGCGTGGGCGCAACTATCGTAGAGTCAATCGACGGCTCAAAACATTACGTGTTCACGCGGTTGAGCGCGGGAGACTTTTACGTTACCTCGCGCGCAAAGGGCCAAAGCGTTAAAGACCTCCTGACCTTCAGAAAAGCCGACACCCTTCCTGACGAACTGAGGAAAGAGTTAATGGTGGTTTACACCGGCTCACTGAACTCCAACAACATGGTAAGAATCCATGGCCAGGAAGCGGTGGAGCGCGCATTGAGAGCCATGGATGAAATTGCCATTTCGATCGGTAGCCATGCCAGTCCGCCCGATACGCTCAAATGGCTCAAGGTCGATACCAGTCCAGCAGAAGCGGCCCTGTTCGATCACTCCACAAGAATGATCATCAGGAACTCCACCGATGGCGCCGCGACCTGGTCCTTGTCCAAGGCTACGCCGGACAGCGTGCGGGATACGACTGCGGAGGTTTTCAACACACTGTTTCAGAAAACCGTCATAACCCTGGAGTCGTCGGTTCAGGGCGGACCCAAGGCATTAAAAATCGATGACACAATGCGGCAACTACAAGAACTTATCAGCAAAAAAACCGGTCGGCCTTTGCACAACCCCAGGAACATCGCGTTCGTCGAAATCAAGACCAAGGCAGGGGTGCGTGAAGTGTATGTCAGCGTATCCGGTAGCAAGCGTGACACCGGCTTTTTGCCGTTGTTTGCCAAAAACAGAAATACGGATGAGGTAAAAGTCGGCAGTACGAGTTACTTCAATATAGATAACGGAACGCGCTTCCCGGAGACGGCACTTAGCGTAACTCCCCAAGGCAAGCTACAGGCGATCCCCCACACCATCGACAATATTGAGACATACACGCCTGCGCTCACATCTCGCCCCACCTCGCTGGACACCGAAAGCAAGCTCATCAGCGTCATACGAACCAAATACCCTGACCCTAAAGATCTTGATTCCATCACGATAGCCACCACTATGGCGCCTTGCGACTCATGCGCCGTCGTCATGAAGCAATTTGGATATGACGGTAACCCTGATGCACTGCAAGTGACCTGGAAATGACTTCGCGACTTTATTAGTGCTGCTGCAAATGCCCATACAGCTTGGCGTACAAACCACCATCAGCAATCAGTTGCTGATGGTCGCCATCCTCGGCAATTTGCCCGCCATCGAACACCAGCACCCGGTCGGCCTGCTTCACCGCAGACAAGCGGTGCGCAATGATCAGCGTGGTGCGGTGGCTCAGAAACCGCGCCAGTGCCTGGTGCAGGTTGTATTCGGTGGCGGCATCCAGCGCGGAGGTGGCCTCGTCGAGAATTACCACTTTCGGTTCGGCCAGCACCATTCGTGCAATCGCCAGGCGTTGGCGCTGGCCGCCGGACAAGCGCACACCCGAGCGACCGACGATGCTGTCCAGGCCGTTGGGTAGCTCCCGAACGGTCTGCTGCAACTGCGCGATTTCCAGTGCTTGCCAGCAGGCTTCGTCGCTGCGCTCGCGGCCCATGGTCAGGTTGGCGCGGATGGTGTCGTTGAACAGCGCCGGGTGTTGCAGAACCACGGCGACATTTTCGCGAACCGTTTCCAGACCGATTTCCTGCTGGGTCGAACCGCCAAAGCGGATCGTCCCGGCGAGTGGCGTGTACAGGCCCAGCAGCAACTGCACCAAGGTACTTTTTCCGCCACCGCTGGCGCCGACAATCGCGACTTTTTCACCGGGAGCGATGGACAGGTTCATCTGGTTCAACACCAACTCGTCGCCATAACCGAAACTCAATCCCTGGACTTCGATGCCGACGGTTTCGCGACCGCTGAACGGGTCGACGCCGCCCGGGTATTCCGGCTCATCGGCCCTTGCCAGCAGCTCGTTGATCCGCGATAGCGCACCGCCCGCGGCGTAGTAGGCGTATTGCAGATTCAACAGCTGTTCCACCGGACCGATCATGAACCACAGGTAACTGAACACCGCGAGCATCTGGCCGATGGACAGATCGGAGAACAACACAGTGAGCATGGCGGCGGCGCGGAAAATATCGATGCCGAACTGGAACAGCAAACCGCTGGCACGGTTCGAGGCATCGGTTTTCCACTGCGAAGTCACCGCGTAATCGCGTACCTCGCGCGCGCGCTGGCCGAGGCGCCCGAGGAAAAAGCCCTGACGGTTGCCGGCGCGCACCTCCTGAATGGAATCGAGGGTTTCGGTCAACGCCTGAGTGAACCGCGAGGTGCTGTCGTTCTCGAGTTTCTTCAGGTGTTTGACCCGCTTGCCCAACTGCACGGTGGCGTAGATCACCAGCGGGTTGAACAACAGGATCAGCAGCGCCAGCTTCCAGTGCATCCACACCAGAATCCCCGCCGTGCCGACCAGTGTGAGCATCGCCACCAGAAAGCGGCTAAGGGTTTCACCGACGAATTTATCGAGCGTGTCCAGGTCGGTGACCAGGTGCGTGGTCACCGTGCCACTGCCCAGGCTTTCGTACTCGCCAAGAGAAATACGCTTGAGCCGCTCGATCAGCCGCACGCGAATACGATAAACGATGTCCTTGGCCAGCCCCGCAAACAGACGCGCCTGCAAGACGTTGAACATCAATGCGCCGCAACGCAGGGTCAAGGTCACCAGCAACATCAAGCCGATGTAACCGGCAGCACGTTGCCAGCCGGAAGGCAGCACGTGGTTCATGACGTTCAGTGCGGCGTCGCCATGCCCCAGCAACACTTCGTCCACCAGCAATGGCAGCAGTAAAGGGATTGGCACACTGCACAGGGTCGCCAATACGGCGACGCCGTTGGCGATCCACAAGGATTTTTTATGTTGAAGTGCCAGTCGACGGATTTCCGCCCAACTCAGCCGATCGACCCGCTTGGGTTGTGGTGCATCATCGGCTTGCTCATACACAGGCTGCGCGCTCCAGCCAACGGCCGAGCAACGGAGCCAGTTCGCTGAGCGGTTGATAACCATTGGTCAACAGTGCCAGTTGACCATTGCGCTCGGCGAGCAAGGTCGGGAAACCGGCGATGCCCAGATCCTGAACCCAGGTGAAGTCTGCCGCCGTCGCCGCATGCTGATCAGCACGGTCGAACGCTGCCGCGAACTCGATACGGGGCAAGCCGGCTTGTTCAGCCAACTCCACCAACACGCTGGCGCGGGTGACATCCCGACCCTCGGCATAAAAAGCCTGCTGGATGAGCTTGAGCAGTTTCCAGGCGCAATCCGGTGCCAGACTGCGCGCCGTCACCAGCGCGCGACAGGCCGGTTCAGTGTCGTAGACAAAACCGTCGGGCAGCGCGCCTTCGAACTTGAACGGCTGGCCGGTGGCTTCGGCGACTGCCTGCCAGTGTTCGAGAATGTAGCGCCGCGTGGTGGGTTCCAGTGCCGCACCACTGCCGGTGCGCAAACCGCCAACGACCAAATGCACGTCAACGCCCGCAGCCTGCGCCTGCTCGACCAGCGCCTCGGCTACCGGAGCGAAGCCCCAGCACCAGGAACACATCGGATCCATTACGTAGAGTAGGCGCGCGGACATGGTTCAGGCCTCGGTGTTGGATTGCTTGTAGTTGTAACCAATCGGGTGCGGCTGATTACGGGCCTTGGCCAGTTCGATCTGTTTCTGCCGGTCAATCGCACTGCGACGGGTCTTCTCACTCAGCTTATCCCAGCAATGCGGGCAGCTGATGCCGGCGACGTAGTGCTCGGATGCGCGGTCTTCCACACTCACTGGCGTACGACAGGCATGACATTGATCGTAGTCGCCTTCGCTCAGGTCGTGGCGAACGGTGACACGGTTATCGAACACAAAGCAGTCGCCCTGCCATTTGGTTTCTTCCTGCGGCACCTCTTCGAGGTACTTGAGGATTCCGCCCTTGAGGTGGAAGACTTCATCGAAGCCCTGGCCGAGCATGTAGCTCGAAGCCTTTTCACAGCGAATGCCGCCAGTGCAGAACATCGCGACTTTCTTGTGCTTGGCCGGGTCGAAGTTGGCTTTGATGTAGTCGGGGAATTCGCGAAAACTGGTGGTCTTCGGATCGATCGCGCCTTCGAAGGTGCCGATCGACACTTCGTAGTCGTTGCGGGTATCGATCAGCAGCACTTCAGGGTCGCTGATCAACGCGTTCCAGTCCTGCGGATCAACGTAGGTGCCGACCTTCTTGTTCGGGTCAACGCCTTCAACACCCAGGGTGACGATCTCTTTCTTGAGCTTGACCTTGGTGCGGTAGAACGGCTGCTCGTCGCAGTACGACTCTTTGTGGTCGATGTCGTCCATGCGCGGGTCGTTCTTGAGCCAGGCCATCAGCCCGTCGATGCCTTCGCGGCTTCCGGAAACCGTGCCGTTGATGCCTTCTTCGGCAATCAGCAAGGTGCCTTTGATGCCGTTGTCGACCATCGCCTGCAACAGTGGCTCGCGCAGGGCGACGTAATCTTCAAGGGTGACGAACTTATACAGTGCCGCCACGACAATCTGTTGTGTCATGGGTGATTCTCCAGGTGGCTACCCGCGTAAGGGGTGAACCGGATGCGAAAAAAAACGCGCCGGCTAAGCGGCGCGTTGCGGATTCTAACAAAAACACTGTGGTTTTAGGACTGTGGTGTTTCACCTGTGGCGAGGGAGCTTGCTCCCTCGCCACAACAGCCCCTCACAACCATCAGAATCAGTGCTTGCTACCGCCAGCACAGGTCGGCGAGGCAGGTGCCGCGCCGGTCTTTGCCCATTCCTCAGGCGTATAGGTATGCAGCGCCAACGCATGGAACTCGCCCATCAGGTCACCCAATGTGGCGTAGACCTTCTGGTGACGCTTGACGCTGTTGAGCCCGGCAAATTGCTCGCTGACCACCACGGCCTTGAAGTGGGTTTGCAGCCCGCGGCTGTGCATATGACTTTCGTCCAGCACCTCCAGATGTGCAGGTTGCAACGCGTTCAGTGCCGATTCAATACGATGCTGCATGGTCATTGCGGGGCTCCGCTCAAGGCTTTTTCTTGGCTGGAGCAGCGGCGTCTTTCGGCGTCAGCTCGGCAGTCATGTCAGCCAGCAACTTGTTGACCACAGGCACCGCGCTTTCCAGCTTGGCTTGAGTCATCTGGGCGGATTGCTGAGTCAGCTGAGGCATTTTTTCCAGGACTTTCTTGCCCAGTGGCGACTGGTAGAACGCAACCAGGTCCTTGAGCTCGGATTCGCTGAAGTTGGTGGTGTAGAGCTTGACCATGTCCGGCTTCAGTTTGTTCCAGCCAATGGCTTGGTCCAGAGCGGCGTTGGCCTTGGCCTGGTAGGTTTCCAGCAAGGCTTTTTTCGATTCCGGCGCTTTGGTTTGTTCAAAGCGCTGGGCGAACATTTGCTGCACTTGCATGTACACCGGTGTGCCCAGTTTGTCAGCATGCGCCAGGGTCAGGAAAGCTTCGGCACTGGCGTTGTGGCTGGCGGTATCGGCGAAAACCTGGCCGCTGGCACAGACCAGAGCAACCGCGGTACAGATGGCACGAAGACGAGTCATCGAGTTTCCTTTTCTAGCAGGCGAGGTAAAACCCCAAGGGGGGCCATTCTGCGCCTAAAAAACTCATGCGCTCAACCCCTCCCCCTTGCCAGGCCTGATTTTCAGGACCGAACGGTTAAAAAAACGACTGATGGAACCCCAAGCGTCATTCACGACCTAAACTTCGCTATCAGACCTACAGGAATGTAACCGATGAGCCGTATAGAAACCGACAGCCTTGGCCCAGTGGAAGTCCCGGATGAAGCCTACTGGGGCGCTCAGACGCAGCGCTCGCTGATTAACTTTGCCATCGGCAATGAACGCATGCCGCTGGCCGTACTGCACGCCTTGGCCCTGATCAAAAAAGCCGCGGCACGGGTCAATAGTCGCAACGGCGATCTGCCGGCCGACATTGCCCGGCTGATCGAACAGGCTGCCGACGAAGTGCTCGACGGCCAGCATGACGACCAGTTTCCGCTGGTGGTCTGGCAGACCGGCAGTGGCACCCAAAGCAACATGAACGTCAACGAAGTGATCGCCGGCCGTGCCAACGAACTGGCCGGCAATCCCCGTGGCGGCAAGGCTCCGGTGCACCCCAACGACCACGTCAATCGCTCGCAAAGCTCCAACGACAGCTTCCCCACCGCCATGCATATCGCCACGGTGCAAGCCGTGCAACAGCATCTGTTGCCGGCCATCGCTGAACTCTCCGCCGGCCTGGCCGAGCAGGCCGCACGGCACATGAAACTGGTGAAGACCGGTCGCACGCACATGATGGATGCCACGCCGATCACCTTCGGCCAGGAGCTTTCGGCGTTCATCGCCCAGCTCGATTACGCCGAACGTGCGATCCGCAGCGCCTTGCCGGCCGTCTGCGAGCTGGCTCAGGGCGGTACTGCGGTGGGGACCGGCCTCAACTCGCCCCATGGCTTTGGCGAAGCGATTGCCTCAGAGCTGGCCGCCCTCTCCGGCCTACCGTTTATCACCGCGCCGAACAAGTTTGCCGCACTGGCCGGACACGAACCGTTGACCACTTTGTCCGGCGCGCTGAAAACCCTCGCCGTGACCCTGATGRAAATCGCCAACGACTTGCGCTTGCTGGGCTCCGGGCCACGGGCAGGTTTCGCCGAGGTCAAGCTGCCCGCCAACGAGCCCGGCAGTTCGATCATGCCCGGCAAGGTCAATCCGACTCAGTGCGAAGCGCTGTCGATGCTCGCCTGCCAGGTGCTGGGCAACGACGTGGCGATTGGCTTCGCCGCCAGCCAGGGTCACCTGCAACTGAACGTGTTCAAGCCGGTGATCATTCACAACCTGCTGCAATCGATCCGCTTGCTCGCCGATGGCTGCAGTAATTTTCAGCAGCATTGCATTGCAGGCCTTGAACCGGATGCCGAGCAGATGGCGGCTCACCTGGAACGCGGCTTGATGCTGGTGACGGCGCTGAACCCGCACATCGGCTACGACAAATCCGCCGAGATTGCCAAGAAAGCCTATGCCGAAGGGCTGACCCTGCGTGAGGCGGCGTTGCAGCTGGGTTATCTGACGGATGAGCAGTTTGATGCCTGGGTGCGGCCGGAGAATATGCTGGAGGCTGGGAAGCAGGGGTGAATCTGAACGTTATTTAGCGCCTGGCAGTCAGTCATCGCGAGCAGGCTCGCTCCCACAGTGGTTTTGCATACATCACAAATCCAATGTGGGAGCGAGCCTGCTCGCGATGAACGATAATGCGRTTATCGAGTGACCGCAGCCCGTATCCGCCGGGCCTTGAGCCCGGCGATCAGCGACGGCCCCAACGCGACCAGCGCCGACCCCAGCACCACCAGCACTGCACCGCCATACGCCAGACTGTTGATCTGTTCGGCCTGTACATACTCGGGCCACAACCAGGCGGCCAGCGCCACGGCCCCGAAGGTCACCAACGGTGTGATGGCAAGCGTCGCACTGACCCTCGACGCCTCCCAATGCGCCAGCGCTTCGGCAAAAGCGCCGTAAGCGATCAGCGTGTTCAGGCAGCATGCGAGCAGCAACCAGCCTTGCAGCGGGCTCAGTTGCAAAGCTTCCAATGGATGCACCCATGGCGTCAGCAACAAGGCGCAAAACAGGTAGATCACCATCATCACCTGCAACGAATTCCACGCCGTCAGCAATTGTTTCTGGCCCAGCGCATAGAAGGTCCAGACGGTCGACGCCGCCAGTACCAGCAACACGCCTGCGGTGTAATCACTCAACGATGTCAACAACTCGCTCAGCCGCTGATTGAAAAACAGCCCGAACCCCAACAACAGCACCAGCAGGCCAATCCCCTGCCCCACGCTGAAACGCTCCTTGAACACAAACAGGCTGGCGATCAGCAACAGGATCGGCCCCATCTGCACGACTAATTGCGCGGTCCCCGGACTCAACAGGTTCAGGCCCATCAGGTACAACACGTAATTGCCCACCAGTCCGAGTACCGCCATCAGCACCAGCCAGCCACCTTTAGGCCCGAGCACCTGTCGGCTCGGCAGACGCTTGGTCGCCGCCAGATAAAGGAACAGAAAGCTGCCGGACACGATCAGCCGAAACCAGGTCACCGTGACCGGGTCCATCACCAGCAACACCTGCTTGAGTTTGATCGGCAGGATTCCCCACAAAAACGCGGTCAGCAAGGCGAGGAACAGACCATAAACCCAGCGACCGGACGAAATGTGCATGGAAACCCCAAAAGGCTGACGGCGAGAAAAGCCATTCTAGGCTGCCGGCGAGGCATCACACAGGAACAGTTGGCGAAAGGCCGTAAATGAGACTGTATCGGTCGCACCGAAACAGTCCTTCGGACTTACCGCACCGCTTCAAACAGCCCCGTAGCGCCCATCCCGCCGCCCACGCACATGGTCACGATGCCGTAACGCAGGTTACGCCGTTGCAGCTCACGCACCAGATGGCCGACCTGACGCGAACCGGTCATGCCGAACGGGTGGCCGATGGAGATCGAGCCGCCGTTGACGTTGTATTTTTCGTTATCGATTTCCAGGCGATTGCGGCTGTACAGGCACTGCGAAGCAAAGGCTTCGTTGAGTTCCCACAGGTCGATATCCGCGACCTGCAAGCCCTTGGCCTTGAGCAGCTTTGGCACCGAGAACACCGGGCCGATGCCCATTTCGTCCGGCGCGCAACCGGCAACGGTGAAACCACGGAAGAAGGCCTTCGGCTTGAGACCGAGCTGCAGTGCTTTTTCCAGGCTCATCACCAGGGTCATCGAAGCACCATCAGACAGTTGCGAGGAATTGCCGGCCGTGACCGAACCGTCTTCGGCAAACACCGGCTTCAATCCCGCCAGGCTTTCGTAAGTGGTGTCCGGTCGGTTGCAGTCATCGCGATCGACAATGCCTTCCAGGATTTGCACCTGGCCGGTGTTTTTGTCCTCGACCCGGTACTTCACCGCCATCGGTACGATTTCATCGCTGAACAATCCGGCAGCCTGCGCCTGAGCGGTACGCAGCTGGCTTTGCAGCGCGTAGCGGTCCTGTTCTTCGCGGCTGACGTTATAGCGACGAGCGACGATTTCTGCGGTCTGGCCCATCGGGAAGTAGATGCCCGGCACCTGCTCCTTGAGCAACGGGTTGATCAGGTTGTCGGTGTTGACGCTTTTCATCGTCAGGCTGATCGACTCGACGCCACCCGCTACGATGATCTCGCTGCAACCCGAAGCAATCTGATTGGCCGCGATCGCAATCGCCTGCGACCCCGAGGAGCAGAAGCGGTTGAGGGTCATGCCACCGGTGCCGATGCCCAGATGCGAAAGCACCGCCACGTTGCGACCGATATTGAAACCCTGGGCGCCTTCGTTGGAGCCGGCGCCAACGATGCAATCCTCGACACTGGCCGGGTCGATGTCATTGCGTTTCAGCAGCGCGTTGACACAATGGGCCGCCATGTCGTCCGGACGCGTCTGGTTGAACTTGCCGCGAAAGGATTTGGCCAGGCCGGTTCGCACGCTATCGACGATCACTACTTCACGCATGGCATACCTCATTGTTGTTGTCGTTCAGGAAGTGGATCGAGCATAAATCCGGCTCCCGGCCGACCGCGACAATCATTCACCCCGCGTATGCGAACCCATTGGGCTACTTCTTGTCCTTCTTCAGTTTCTTCTCGCGCTTGTCGGATTTCTCGAAGGCGTCTTCCAGCGCACGGTTGAGGGTGCGCAGCACTTTGACCCGAGCCCAGCGTTTATCGTTGGCTTCCACCAGGGTCCAGGGTGAAACCTCGGTGCTGGTGCGGTCGACCATATCGCCGACAGCCGTCCGGTAGTCGTCCCACTTCTCGCGGTTGCGCCAGTCGTCCTCGGTGATCTTGAAGCGTTTGAAGGGAATGGCTTCGCGCTCCTGGAAACGTTCCAGTTGGGTCTGTTTGTCGATGGCCAGCCAGAACTTCACGACGATCACCCCAGAGGCGCTGATCTGCTCTTCGAAGTCGTTGATTTCGCTATAGGCGCGAAGCCAGTCGGCCTGGCTGCAAAAGCCCTCTACGCGCTCCACCAGCACCCGGCCATACCAGGAACGGTCGAAGACAGTGAATTTTCCCCGTGCCGGGATCTGTCGCCAGAAGCGCCACAAATACGGCTGGGCGCGTTCGTCCTCCGTCGGCGCGGCAATCGGCACGATGCTGTACTGACGCGGGTCGAGTGCGGCGGCCACGCGACGAATCGCCCCCCCCTTGCCCGCTGCGTCGTTACCCTCGAATACCGCGATCAGTGCGTGGCGGCGCATGCGCTTGTCACGCATCAGGCCGGACAACCGTGCCTGCTCGGTAATCAGTTGCTCCTCGTAATCGTCCTTCTCCAGCCGCTGGCTCATGTCCAGACTACCGAGCAAACTCAAGTGATCGACACTGGCCGACAGCGGCGCAGCGCTGACTTTGTCCGGGTTGATCCTGGGCCGCTTGAGGGCATTTTGCAGACCRTCGAGCAGGATCTTGCCCACGGTCAGGCTGCGGTAATGGGCATCCACACCTTCGATCACATGCCAGGGTGCATAGTCGCGGCTGGTGCGGCGAATCACCCGCTCACCATACTGCACGAACTTGTCGTAGGTTTTCGATTGCTGCCAGTCCAGCGGGCTGATGCGCCAGCTGTGCAACGGGTCGTCCTGCAAGGACTTGAGGCGCGCCTTCATTTGTTGCTTGGACAGGTGAAACCAGAATTTGAAGATCACTGCGCCTTCATCGCAGAGCATTTTCTCCAGGCGCTCGGTCTGGTTGATCGCTTGATCGAGCACCGCATCCTTGAACAGACCATGGACACGGCCTTGCAGCATCTGGCTGTACCAGTTGCCGAAAAACACCCCCATCCGCCCTTTGGCCGGGAGCATCCGCCAATAGCGCCAGGCCGGTGGTCGCGCCAGCTCTTCATCGGTTTGCTGATCGAAGGTGCGCACCTCGATCAATCGCGGGTCCATCCACTCATTGAGCATCAATCGCGGGTCCATCCACTCATTGAGC
>NZ_JBFTLU010000037.1:0-16509 GCF_056396605.1 Pseudomonas sp. 05T35 | reverse complement strand
GTGCCAGGCCATTGAGGCCATAATCGGTGAACCGTTGAGTGCCGGCAGGGTCGTCGTGGCGGATGATTTGTCCGCACTGGTTGTGTTCCGCGGTTCCTGCCTCCGAGTCGCCATAGCTCAGACGTTCGACTATTCCGGGAGCGCCGTCACTGGCCTGCTCGGTGATCGCAATTGGGCGCCGCTGCTCGTCGTATTCGATATGACGCTGACTGCCGCGACTGTCCCAGCTCGACAGCGATTGGCCCGTTTCGTCCAACAGGCTCAACTGCCAACCCGCATCGACGCTGCCGGTCAGCAGACTCTGGCCCGTCAAGCCATAGACGGTCGTCAGGTTCGGCTTCGGCGCAGCACCCCACAGTCGTGGGTCCCAGCTCTCGATCAACCGCCCTGCCACATCGAAGCTCTGCCGGGTAATCCGCGTATCCATGGCTTGCTCGGCGCGCTGCCGACAATACCCCACGCTGCGGATCGCCAACCCGCGCTGGTCCATGACCGCCAATGTCGGTGTGGCCGTGTCGTGAGTTGCCTCGCCGGCCATTGCAATCCCTCGCCGCTTGAACCGTCCTGAAGGGTGAGCGATTTTGCGTTTGGCCGATACTGTTAGAAGTAACAGGTACGGCGATGACTTAACTGAGCCCAGTCTCTGGAGGCAAATAATCCACACGTTCAGGTGAATGTAGGACCGTTCTGAATTTGGTTTTTGGGCATCGGATGGATTTTTGGGGACGTACCAGCAGGAACGTGCCCTGCGGCGATTAGCGGCCTCACAAGCCACAAAAAACCATACAGAGCCAGCACATCGCTACGATTGTGCCGCTCATCCTCTGCACGCTAGCTTCAGACCGTCGCTGCCCAATCAGCGACCGGGCCTGAGAACCCGGGTAATATAGAGACGCACCAACGCCCTACTTCACGATTGCCGGCGTTTTTTTATGCCTGCATTTCCGTGTCATGGCGGCTGTGCGTGGGAGACCTTCGGGTCTGCCGGGTCCTATATACCGGTTCTCAGCCTGCGCATAGCTGCCACCCATTCGCCTGAGAACGAACGTGGCAGCCCTTCTTGATATATAGGAGCATTTGCCAATGACTAACCTCAAAGACCTGACAACCGCTGGCCTCACGCCCTTCTCCATCCACTCCGACCAAGCCCTGTTCCGCGTCAACAGCGGCGTCTCGATCCACGAAGCCTTGTCCCACGTGTCCGACTTGCTCCACCTCTCCAAACTGCTGGCCGAAGACGCGGCGATGGAACGCGGCAAGGACCGTTATGCCTGGGCGTCGCATTATTTGCAGGAGATGAGTAAGGCGGTGATCGATGACGTCGTGAAGGTGCTGGGTGCGCCGGGTAATAATCGCGATTGAATGGAAAAAGCCCCGGGCTTCTCTTGAAGGCAGGGGCTTTTCAGGTGTTTGGTCATCAGTTCAAACGGCTATTAGCGATTTTCCTGATACACCGCGGTGCGACCTTCGCGAGCAAGCCCGCACACAGTTTTGATTGGTGTACATCTGCAAAAGACAGGTCGGCTATCAGGCCGCCATCGCGAGCAGGCTCGCTCCCACAGTTTTGATCTGTGTATGTCCGCAAATGATCAATCTAACACCGTTCTCGCTCTTACCACTCAGGCCGGCTGTCAGGCCGCCGTGCTTTGCTGTTGATCTTGATCCACCCGCCCCTTCGGGAGGCCGAGTGGAGGTGTTCATCAGGGGGTGGGTGCGTAGCGCCGTACGGCGCAGCCGGACACATCGAGAGGAGGTCGTCGCGAAGCAGACCGTAGGCGATGCCCCCTGATGGACACCGGAATGAGGGAACGCCGAGCCTAGGCGAGGTGCCGTACGCTTGGGGCGAGCGTTTTTTTGCTTACTTTTTTTAGGCGCTTGTAAAAAAAGTGAGTCGCCGTCAGGCGAAACCCTAAGTGGCCGTTACCGCAGGAATGGATATGTACACCTGCAAGACATTGGCCGGCTGTCCGGCCGCCATCGCGAGCAGGCTCGCTCCCACAGGTGAACTGAGTACATCCGCAAGAGATAGGCCGGCTGTCAGGCCGCCTTCGCAGGCAAGCCAGCTCCCACAGTTTTGATGGGTGTACATCTGCGGGAGATTGGTCGGCTTTCAGGCCGCCTTCGCGAGCAAGCCCGCTCCCACAGTTGAACTGTGTACATCCGCAAGCGATAGGTCGGCTGTCCGGCCGCCTTCGCAGGCAGGCCAGCTTCTACAGGTACATCCGGGGGCAATAAAAAGCCCCGCGCTTCTCTCGAAGGCGGGGCTTTTTGTACAACCGCAAAACCTTAAGGCGCGTAAGTCAGCAACAACTCGGTCGGCACCTTGAAGTCCAGCGACATCATCACGCTCAACGCCGTGATGGTGAAAATCGAAAACACGAACAGCTTACGTGCCCAAACCGTGTCATCCACCGCCTTGTAGCCCGTCCAGGCCATGTACAACCAGTACATGCCCATGGCCGCCGCAACCGCAAGATAACTCATGCCAGCGTAACCGCTGAACGTCAGCATCAAGGTCGCCACCAGGAACGCCAGGATGTAGAGCAGGATGTGCTTCTTCGCCACCTGAATCCCGCGCTTCACCGGCAACACCGGAATCGATGCCGCCAGGTAATCATTGAAGCGAAAGATCGCGATCGCGTAGGAATGCGGCATCTGCCACAAGCTGAACATCACCAGCAGCGTCAGCGCCGCCATGTCGAAGTTATTGCTGACTGCGACATAGCCGATCACCGGCGGCATCGCCCCCGACAGACTGCCCACCAGCGTGCCGTGAACCGACTTGCGCTTGAGGTACAGGCTGTAGAAGCCGACATAGATGACAAAGCCGATCACCGCGAACAACGCCGCCAGCGGGTTGGCCACGCGATACAGCAAGGCCACGCCGGCGATACCCAGGACGGTCGCATAAACCAGTGCCAGTTTCAGGGAGATCAGGCCCTGCACCAGCACACGGTTCTTGGTGCGTTCCATCTTCAGGTCGATGTCACGGTCGATGCAGTTGTTGAACACGCAACCCGACGCGACCACCAGGGACGTGCCGATCATCGCAGCCAGGAAAATGGCCAGATCGACATGCCCTTTCGAGGCCAGGAAAAACCCGCCTGCCACAGAAAGCACGTTACCGAAAATGATCCCCGGTTTGGTGATTTGGATAAAGTGCTTTAAGGACATCCGGACTTTCCTCAGTGCGCCATCATGACGGAATGGATGCTGAACATGATCCACAGCGACAGACCGACCAACAGGACGATAACCAGCGCCGCGAAAACAAACGCAATCACGTTGTTACGCTGGGCGGCGGAGCGGTCCAGGTGCAGGAAGTAGACCAGGTGCACCAGCACCTGGATCACTGCGAAGGCCAGTACGATCCACAGGGTCATGGCTTTCGGCAGGGATGGGTACATCACCAGGCCGAAAGGAATGATGGTCAGGATCACCGACAGGATGAAGCCGATAGCGTAGGACTTGACGCTGCCGTGGCTGTCGTCGTGACTATCGTGTGAGTGAGCTGCGTTAGCCATTTACAGAGTCCCCATCAGGTAAACAACGGTGAATACGCAGATCCACACTACGTCCAGGAAGTGCCAGAACAGGCTCAGGCAGCTCAGACGGGTCTTGTTGGTCGCCGTCAGGCCATTTTTCTGGACCTGATACATCATGATCGCCATCCAGATCAGACCGCTGGTCACGTGCAGACCGTGGGTGCCGACCAGGGTGAAGAACCCGGACAGGAAGCCGMTACGGTTCGGACCGAAGCCTTCGGAGATCAGCGTATGGAACTCGTTGATCTCCATGCCGATGAAGCCCAGGCCGAACAGGAAGGTGATGGCCAACCAGCCCAGCACCTGAGTCTTCTTGCCTTTGAACAACGCCAGCATGGCGAAGCCGTAGGTGATCGAGCTGAGCAACAGGCAGGCGGTTTCGCCCAGCACGTACGGCAGTTCGAAGATGTCGTGGCCCGACGGGCCACCGGCTACGTTGTTTACCAGTACCGCGTACACCGCGAAGATCGACGCAAACAGAATGCAGTCGGTCATCAGGTAGAGCCAGAAACCGAATACGGTCATCTCGCCCGAGTCGTGGTGATGGTCATCGTGCCCATGGTCATGACCATGGGCGTGTCCAACATTGGTCACTAAGTTCGACATGGTTTAAGCCTGTTCCAACGAGGTTTCAACACGGGTGGCGGTGGCCGGAATCGCTTTGGCCGCAACCAGACGCTTGTGCTGCTCGGCTTCAATGCGCTCGATCACATCGACCGGCACCATGTAGCCTTGATCATCACGGGCAGCGTGGATCACGAAATAGATCACGGTGCCAGCCAGGCCAAAGATGGCCATCCACCAGATGTGCCAGATCATCGCGAAACCGAACACGGTCAACAGAGCACCCATGACCAGGCCGGTCGCGGTGTTGTTTGGCATGTGGATCGGCTCGTACTTGGCCGGAGCCTGGTACGCAGTACCGTTTTCCTTGGCTTCGGTGAACGGGTCGATACCGTCGGCTTTTGGCRGTACAGCGAAGTTGTAGAACGGTGGTGGCGACGAGGTCGACCATTCCAGCGTGTGGGCATTCCACGGGTCGCCGGCTTCGCACATGTTCTGCGGCAGCTTGCGATCACGGATACTCACGTAGAGCTGGATCAACTGGCAGGCAATACCGAAGGCGATCAGTACCGCACCGACCATTGCAACGTGCAGGTATGGCGTCCACTCAGGGTTGGTGGTGGCGTTCAGACGACGGGTCATGCCCATGAAGCCCAGTACATAGAGCGGCATGAACGCGACGAAGAAGCCCGAGATCCAGAACCAGAACGCTGCCTTGCCCCAACCTTCGTGCAGCTTGAAGCCGAACGCTTTAGGGAAGTAGAAGCCGAAGCCAGCGATGTAGCCAAACACGGCGCCGCCGATGATCACGTTGTGGAAGTGCGCGATCACGAACAGGCTGTTGTGCAGTACGAAGTCAGCACCCGGGATGGCCAGCAGTACACCGGTCATGCCGCCGATGGCGAAGGTCACCATGAAGCCCAGTGTCCACATTACCTGGCTGGTGAAACGCAGACGGCCCTGGTAGATGGTGAACAGCCAGTTGAACAGCTTCACCCCGGTCGGGATCGAAATCAGCATCGTCGCCAGACCGAAGAAGGCGTTGACGTTGGCACCCGAACCCATGGTGAAAAAGTGGTGCAGCCAAACCATGAAGCCAAGGATCGAGATCGCGCCGCTGGCGTAGATCATCGAGTGGTGGCCGAACAGTTTCTTGCCGGAGAAGGTCGAGATGACTTCGGAGAAGATCCCGAACGCCGGCAGAATCAGGATGTAMACCTCSGGGTGACCCCAGGCCCAGAACAGGTTGACGTACATCATCGGATTGCCACCAAGTTCATTGGTGAAAATGTGGAAATCCATGTAACGGTCAAGCGTCAGCAGTGCCAGGGTAGCGGTCAGGATCGGGAAGGAAGCGACGATCAGTACGTTGGCCCAGGTGCAGGTCCAGGTGAAGATCGGCATGTCCATCATTTTCATGCCCGGGGTACGCATTTTCAGCACGGTGGCCAGGAAGTTGACCCCCGTCAATGTCGTCCCCAGACCCGATAGCTGTAGCGCCCAGATGTAGTAGTCCACACCCACGCCCGGGCTGTAGCCCAGTTCCGACAGCGGTGGATACGCAACCCAACCGGTACGGGCGAATTCGCCGACACCCAGGGACACGTTCACCAGCACCACGCCGGAAACCAGCAGCCAGAAGCTCAGGGAGTTCAGGAACGGGTAGGCAACGTCACGCGCGCCGATCTGCAGCGGCACTGCAAGGTTCATCAGGCCGGTGAAGAATGGCATCGCCATGAAGATGATCATGATCACACCGTGAGCGGTGAAGATCTGGTCATAGTGTTCAGGCGGCAGGTAGCCAGGCGAACCCTCAGTGGCCAGGGCCAGCTGGGAGCGCATCATCACGGCGTCGGCAAAACCACGCAGCAGCATGATCATGGCAACGATGATGTACATCACGCCGATTTTCTTGTGGTCGACCGACGTCAGCCACTCGGTCCACAAATAGGTCCACTTCTTGAAGTAGGTGATTGCAGCAAATACCGCCAGACCGCCGAGCGCGATCATGGCGATGGTCACCATTACGATCGGCTCGTGGAACGGGATCGCTTCCCAACTTAATTTACCAAACATCGTTTACTCCTCTGCCCCGGCAGCTGAATGCGAACTCATGTCCATCCCTTCCATACCGGCCACTTCCTTCCCTTCCTTCTCGTGGTGCATCGGCTTGCCCGGTTTCATGCCTTCATACTTGTCGATGATGGTCTGGAACAGGTTCGGCGCGTACGAGGAGTAGAGTTCAACCGGGTTGTTCTGGCTTGGTTTGGAAAGGGCTTCGTATTCAGCTTTTTCAAGCTGTTTAGGTGCCTTCTTGACATCACTGACCCAGGCGTCGAAATCTGCCTGAGAGGTGGCGATTGCTTTGAATTTCATGCCAGTGAAGCCAGCACCGCTGTAGTTGGCGGAGATACCGTCAAACTCGGCATTCTGATTGGCGATCAGGTGCAACTTGGTTTCCATGCCCGCCATCGCGTAGATCTGACCGCCCAGGCCCGGAATGAAGAATGAGTTCATCACGGTGTCGGAGGTGATCTTGAAGTTAACTGGCGTGTTGGCCGGGAACACCATCTTGTTGACGGTGGCGATGCCTTGTTCCGGGTAGATGAACAGCCACTTCCAGTCCATCGCGACCACTTGAATGGTGATCGGCTTGACGTCGGATTCCAGCGGACGGTAAGGGTCCAGCGCGTGGGTCGACTTGTAGGTGACGTAACCCAGGGCAATGATGATCAGCACCGGAACAGCCCACACCGCGATTTCAATCTTGGTGGAGTGCGACCATTTCGGGGTGTAGACGGCGTCCTTGTTGGAAGCGCGGTATTTCCAGGCGAACAGGAAGGTCATGACGATGACCGGAACCACGACCAACAGCATCAGCAGCGTTGCGGTGATGATCAGGTTGCGCTCGTCCAGGCCGACCTGGCCCTTGGGATCGAGCAGGGTCATGTTGCAGCCTCCCAGCAACAGCGTGCCGAGCAGCGGCAATAAGCCTAGTAGTCTGGGGTACCTGTTTTTACTCATCTCACGACCTCTAAAGCAGCTTGCGCAATGCAGTTGGGTTTTGATCGCCAACACTTCACCCTGCCAAGGGTTGGCATTTTTCTTGGATTGAATAAGGGCTTGCCCGTCGCGCGTTAAACGCTGGTCGACACATCCTGGGCTAGCAGTGAGTTCTTATTCGAATTCGTGGTCAAAGGCCTTGTTACAGACCAATTCCATTTGGTGCGGATAGTTGAAAGGCGCCGACACCTGGCGTCGAATGAAGCCCGTTACAGCCCCACGACCACCCCTTGTGCCAAGGAGAGTGCCGCCCCGGAATTTCAGTGCGGGCGATTGTAGATATGTAACGTTGTATAAACCATGTCTCAACTCGAAATAATTTTTATCGGATACCGCAACAATCATTAACGAAATCTGCAAAGATTATCCACGATATCGAGACAGATTCTCAACAACAACCCCGAAAAAACCAGCGCTCCTGTCCGCAGTTCAGACAGCTTCAGCCCCTCTCGAAGCATCGCCGACCTCGCGCAAGCCCCCTTGTCACAAGGCCTTTAGCCATTCGTCCGAGCCTGTTAAAACTGCCTGCTGCACCGCGTTTGCCGGCTTCCGGAAAGGCCCGTCAGCAAGGTAAATTCCCTGTCAGTTTCAGCGACGACAATCGACTTTGAAATGAGTTGCGACACCCTGGCTGTGACAACATGTCGCACACGTGTCGCACCCTTCTTTGCCGCGCGTCACGATCCTTTGACAGACCCGCTGAAACGCAAAGCGCCCCGGCCTCTTTTCGAGGTCCGGGGCGCTTTATTCAAGGCCTGTGGCTGCGGCGAGAAGCCTCAGTTCAGGTGTTTGCGGTTACGCGAAATGAGCAGTGGCACCAGCACGACGGTCAACACGAAGGCCACCAGCGCCCACTGTGCCAGCGACAGGCCGAGGATCGGCGGGTACGGTGTTTCGCAGAAGCCGTCGACCTGGAAACCCAGCGGGAAGATTTTCGCCAGCGGCAAGCCGTCGACAATCGGTTGCAGCACATCGATGCCGCAACTGACCGCCGGGTAAAACTGCGTATAGACGTGATGCCCGGCCGCTGCAGCGCCCGCGAGGGCGAAGATCACCACCAGCCCTTCAAATACGGTGATGCTGCGACGGGTGTGCATGGCGGCACCGATAAAGGCACTGATCGCGATCAGCAACAGCGCATAGCGTTGCAGGATGCACAGCGGGCATGGCGCCTCGCCCAGCACCACTTGCATGTAGAGCGCGCCGCCGATCAGCGCCAGGCAGATGATGCCCAGCAGCACCAGGAAGCGCCGCTCACGGCCCAACCGCATCATTTCCTCATTCATCGCGTTTCCCTTCTGACTATCTATTGCCCGCAAGTCTACACGCTGGCCCTGACCTTTGAGAGCCGGCGCATGCCAGTGGATGAGGGGAATAGACGATAAGCGGGTTAAGAAGGGATTAACTTTCGGGTGTTTTGCAAGATTCGGGACCGTGGTGTGGCCATCGCGAGCAGGCTCGCTCCCACACTGGGCCGATGTGAACACACATCTTGCGTACGCTTCAGCTCCAATGTGGGAGCGAGCCTGCTCGCGATAAAGGCGACTCGGTCCCCCGAGTCGCCGCAACCGTTATTCCAGCGCAGCAGCCGGGCCGAAGAACTCGTAGCGGCTCTGTTTCTCCGGCACACCCAAGGCCTTGAGGTGGCGCTTGATCGCGGCCATGAAGCCTTTCGGGCCGAGGAAGTAGGCATCCAGGTCGCGCTCTTGCGGCAACCAGTCGGCCAACAGCTCCTGACTCAACAGCCCGACCTTATCCGCCGCCGGGCTGACGCCGTCATCTTCGGCGTAACAGTAGAAGCGCTTGAGTTGCGGGTGACGCTCGGCCAGGCCGTCGATCCAGTCGCGGAAGGCGTGCACGCCACCGTTACGCGCGCAGTGGATAAAGTGCACCGGACGCTCGGTGGCCAGCGCCGCTTCCAGCATCGGCAGGGTTGGCGTGATACCGACGCCGCCGCTGATCAGCACCAGCGGTTTGTCGCTGGCGGTCAGGGTGAACTCGCCCGCAGGCGGGAACAGCAGGATGCTCGAGCCGACAGGAAACTGGTCGTGCAGGTAATTCGAGGCACGACCGCCCTCTTCGCGCTTGACGCTGATCCGGTACTGACCGTTGTCGCCCAGGGACGACAGCGAGTAGTTGCGGCGGATTTCTTCGCCGTCGAGGATCAGTTTCATGCCGATGTACTGACCCGGTTCTGCCGCGAGGATCGGTCCCTTGTCCGCCGGTTCAAAGTAGAACGAGGTGATTTCCGCGCTCTCTTCCACGCGCTTGGCCAACTTGAATTCCCGCGCCCCGCGCCAGCCGCCGACCGCTGCGGCTTTCTGGTCGTAGATCGCGGTTTCGGCGCCGATCAAAATGTCGGCCAGTTGGTTGTAGGCGGCGCCCCAGGCGCTCATCACTTCGGGCGTGGCGATCTCGTCACCCAGCACTTCGGAAATCGCCCGCAGCAGGCAAGCGCCGACAATCGGGTAGTGCTCCGGCAGGATTTGCAGGGCAACGTGCTTGTTGATGATCTTGGCCACCAGGTCGCCCAACTGGTCGAGCTGATCGATGTGCCGCGCGTACATCAGCACCCCGCGCGCCAAGGCCCGTGGCTGGTCGCCGCTGGCCTGGTGCGCCTGGTTGAACAGCGGGCGAACCTCTGGGTACTCGGAAAGCATCATGCGGTAGAAGTGAGTGATCAGGGCATCGCCGCCGCTTTCCAGCAGCGGTACGGTGGATTTGACGATGGCACGGTCTTGAGCGCTAAGCATTAAGGGGGTACTCCTGAACGACTGGGTTTATAGTTTTCTACCCATGACGTATCAGTTTCTGTGCCAACAATTAAAATCATATAAATTAATAACTTAATAAACATGTAGTCATAACGACACAAGCGGATTTATAGTCACCTCGACTACATGGAGTCAATATGACTGCAAAACCCTTGCTCACCGCGTTGTTGCCACTGGTCTCCGACCTTTCCCGCGAATTGCCCGAAGGCGAGCGCTACCGGCGCCTGCTCGAAGCCATGCGCGCCCTGCTCCCCTGCGATGCCGCCGCCCTGCTGCGGCTCGACGGTGAATGGCTGGTGCCGTTGGYGGTAGATGGCCTGAGCACCGACACCCTCGGCCGGCGCTTCAAGGTCAGCGAACACCCGCGCTTTGAAGCGTTGCTCAGCCGCTCGGAGCCGACGCGCTTCCCCAGCGACAGCACCTTGCCCGACCCTTATGACGGTTTGGTCGACGGTCATGGCGATCACCTGGAAGTCCACGACTGCATGGGTTGCCCGTTGTTTATCGACGAGCGTCCGTGGGGCTTGCTGACCCTCGATGCGCTGGACCCGGAGCGCTTCGAACCGATCGAGCTGGACGCCTTGCAAGCCTTTGCCAGCCTCGCCGCCGCCACGGTCAACGCCGCCGAACGTATCGAACGGCTGGCCAATCGCGCAGAGGACGAACACCAGCGCGCCGAGGTCTATCGCCAGGCCAGCGGTCAGCAGAGTCGCGAAATGATCGGCCAGAGCAAAGCGCACAAGCGCTTGGTGGAAGAGATCAACCTGGTTGGCGGCAGCGACCTGACGGTGCTGATCACTGGCGAAACAGGGGTCGGCAAAGAGCTGGTGGCCCAGGCGATCCACGCCGCGTCACCGCGTGCCGACAAACCGATCATCAGCCTCAACTGCGCCGCGCTGCCCGACACCCTGGTGGAAAGCGAATTGTTCGGCCATGTGCGCGGCGCCTTCACCGGGGCGCTGAACGACCGACGTGGCAAATTTGAACTGGCCAATGGCGGCACGCTGTTTCTCGATGAAGTGGGCGAGTTGTCACTGGCGGTGCAAGCCAAATTGCTCCGTGTGCTGCAAAGCGGTCAGTTACAGCGCTTGGGCTCGGACAAGGAGCATCAGGTCGACGTGCGCCTGATCGCCGCGACCAACCGTGACCTGGCCGAAGAAGTGCGCAGCGGCCGCTACCGCGCCGACTTCTACCATCGCCTCAGCGTCTACCCGCTGCTGGTGCCGGCGCTGCGTGATCGTGGTCGGGATGTGTTGCTGCTCAGCGGTTACTTTCTCGAACAGAACCGCTCGCGGATGGGCCTCAACAGCCTGCGCCTGAGCAGCGACGCCCAAGCGGCATTGCTGGCCTACAGCTGGCCGGGCAACGTCCGCGAACTGGAACACTTGATTGGTCGCAGTGCCTTGAAAGCGCTGGGCAACTCACGGGAACGGCCAAAGATTCTCAGCCTGAGCGCGGCGGATCTGGACTTGCCCCACACGCCCCTCGAAACACCCCCAGCACCAACCAGCATTGAACCGGCGCCCACCGTTGAAGTGTTCGGTGACCTGCGCCAGGCCACCGAAAACTATCAACGCCAGATGATCACCGCTTGTCTTGAGCGCCATCAAAACAACTGGGCCAGCGCCGCCCGTGAGCTAGGCTTGGACCGGGCGAACCTCGGGCGGATGGCCAAGCGGTTGGGCATGAAATGAAGGCCCCTTCGCGAGCAGGCTCGCTCCCACATTTGATCTTCATGAGACACACATATTGTGTACGACGAATATCCACTGTGGGAGCGAGCCTGCTCGCGAAGACGTCATACCGTTCACCCGAATTTCTAAAGCCTGCCCCCATCAAGTCGATAACCCGATATCAATAGTTGCTGGCGATCCCACAATCGCCCATCACCTTTTTCCTCAGAAGGTTTTTATGTCCTCCAACAAAGCCCGCGCAGATTCACTTTCGCTTCTGCTCTTTACCTTGCGCAGCGGCAAGCTGATGGCGATCAACCTGCTGAAAGTCAGCGAAATCATCCCCTGCCCGCCGCTGACCAAGCTGCCGGAGTCACACCCGCACGTCAAAGGCATCGCCACCCTGCGCGGTGCCTCGCTGTCGGTCATCGACCTGAGCCGGGCGATCGGCGAGCGGCCGCTGGTGGACCCGGATGGGGGCTGCCTGATCGTCACCGACGTCAGCCGTTCCAAACAGGGTCTGCACGTTCAGGCGGTAARCAAGATCGTCCATTGCCTGACCACCGACATCCGCCCGCCACCCTACGGCTCCGGTGGCGTGCGTTCGTACATCACCGGCGTGACCTCGGTCGACGGTACGCTGGTGCAGGTGCTCGACATCGAAAAAGTCATCCACGGCATCGCCCCGGCGCAAATCGAAATGGCCCCGACCGAGCTGAGCATGGAAGACGCCGAAGTATTGGGCAACGCGCGCATTCTGGTGGTCGATGACAGCCAGGTGGCGCTGCAACAATCGGTACACACCCTGCGCAACCTCGGCCTGCAATGCCACACCGCACGCAGCGCCAGGGAGGCCATCGACTGCCTGCTGGACCTGCAAGGCACTGCACAGCAGATCAACCTGATTGTCTCGGACATCGAAATGTCCGAGATGGACGGTTATGCCTTCACCCGGACCCTGCGTGAAACCCCGGACTTTTCCCACCTCTATATCCTGCTGCACACTTCGCTGGACAGTGCGATGAACAGCGAAAAAGCCCGTCTGGCCGGGGCGAATGCAGTACTGACCAAGTTCTCCTCGCCAGAGCTGACCAAATGCCTGATCACYGCCGCAAAAGCCGTCGCGCAGCAAGAACAAGGTCATTGAGCCTTGGCTGAGGAGTATTGTCTGCTGCTGCGGCGCGACCTCGCCGGGGTGTTGCCCGTCATTGCCTGGCCTCCAGGCATAGTGCTGAAGCAATACCGCCCCGAACTGGCCGAAGCGGTTCACGGGTTGATGGAACAGGGTTATCAACACGGCGGCGGTCGAGTACCGGCGCTGGAGGTGTGGCGCGAGCGCTTTGAAAGCGATGCGGAATATGACCCGGCGCTGTGTTTTATCGCCTCGGATGCCCACGGCATTGTCGGCGTGGCCCAGTGCTGGACCAGCGCCTACATCAAGAACCTGGTAGTGCATCCACGGGCTCAGGGACAAGGCTTGGGACGAGCGTTGTTGTTGCATGCGTTCAGTGTGTTTCAACAGCGGCGCGAAGGGTTTGTTGACCTCAAGGTCCTGGAAGATAACCACCGGGCTCAGCGCCTCTATGAAAGCGCTGGAATGCGCGTGGTTCGTCGCGAGCAGGTTCCAGACTGAGACCGCTATCGCGAGCAGGCTCGCTCCCACATTTGATCTCATTGAACGCAAATTCTGTGTAAAACGAAAACCACTGTGGGAGCGAGCCTGCTCGCGATGAGCTCCGCACTGGCAACATCAAACGATCATGCATACTCAGCCCTTGACCAACACACACCCAAGGGCCAGCGACTGGCGCACAACTTGCTTTGGCACCCTCCCTCGCGGTGGTTTTCCGCCATCGCTGACGCCTCTGGAATGTGACCGGTCGCCTAATGAATACGACGTTTTCCTGCGTAGGTTGCGGCAAGTGCTGCACCGACCACCATGTGCCCCTGACCCTCGCCGAGGCCCGGATGTGGGCGGCTGACGGCGGAGCCGTGATCGTGCTGGTGGAAGGTTTTCTCGGCAATGGCCTGGGCCTTCCGGCCTTGCAACGCGAGCACGCCGAACGCCGTTCCGTGGTGGTGCCCAGCGGCGCGACCCAGGCCCATGTAGCGATTACCTTTGCCGCGTACAACGCCGGTCGCTGCCGGAATCTTGACGAAGACAACCTCTGCCGCATCTACGAGCGCCGGCCGCTGGTGTGCCGCATCTACCCGATGGAAATCAATCCGCACATCCCGCTGACACCGACCGCCAAGGACTGCCCGCCCGAATCGTGGGAGCAAGGTCCTGCGTTGATCGTCGGCGGTCAGTTGGTTGATCAGGCATTGGCCGACCTGATCCAGCGCTCGCGTCAGGCAGACCGCGACGATGTTCAGGCCAAGGAGGCGATTTGCGAGCGTCTGGGAATTCGCACCACAGCGCTCAAGGGTGACGGATTTACCGCCTACCTGCCGGACATGGCGGCGTTTGCCTCGGCGATTGATCAGGTTCAGGCAGCGCCGTTGCTCGGTTCGGTCGGTGAATGGCTGTTCCACGTGTCAGGCAACGACATTGCTGAGCAAGTGCAGGCCGCTGGCGCGCACGTGGTCACGGCCGAGCCGCTGAACTATGCGTTTATCTCGTTGCGCGCGGCCTGAGATTTATAACCGAGAGGGACGACTCAGCGCTTGCCCATCGAGCGACGGGTGCCAGGAGGCGCTGCGCCCGGGACCTTGGTGTGGCCATTCTTGGCGCCGTTCTTGTACCACGGCTGACTGGCGTTTTTGGCGGAGGCCAACTCGCCCGGTTTGAACGGGAACTTGAAGGCCGGGATGACGGCTTTGGTTTCRCTGTCGGCGCTGGAGTCGACGCTGTCTGGCAGGTCAGCCTGTTCGTCAGCAGCAGGCGCTTGTATCGGGGAAGTCATGAATGCTCCGGGTGTTACAGTGAGTCGGGCCCGATGGGTGGGCCGCGAAAGGCCGGCAGTATACCTGCGCGCCCGTGATCTTTAACCTCCCGGTGCATGAATGGTCACCTTTGCTGACAGCCCTGTCAGTTAGCCGTCACCCTGCTGACCGCAACGAAGGACTATAACTAGGGGGCGTTCTCAATTAGTTTCCCCGCCGCGCCGGGTCTGCTGTTGTGCAGGGCAAGGCGCGAGAAGCGTGGTTTGGTCATTCCAAATAAGCTTCGAGCAACGCAGCCCTGCACAACAGCAGGCCCGGCCCTTCGGGTTGTGCCTTAAAGCGGGCCAGGCTGCGTTGCAGGCCTTGGAAAGGGAACAACCATTCCCAGCGGCCTGCGCCTTGCCTGGCCCGCTTTAAGGCGACAACGCGGTGGGGAAACTAATTGAGAACGCCCCCTAGGCCATTATTTCCCGTCTTTTTGCCCCGGCGTTCGATGCTCATGCCCATTCCAGGAAAAAAACTGCTGATCGCCGCGCTGCTGGTGACGGTCACTGCCGTGGCCATTGGCGTTGCGCTCAAACCGGCGACGAGCAAACTCGCGGCCCCCACCGCGATTCCGGTGCGGGTGGTCAGCGTCGTCGAACGCGACGTGCCGCGCTATGTCAGCGCGATTGGCTCGGTGCTGTCGTTGCACAGTGTGGTTATTCGTCCGCAGGTCGATGGCATCCTCACCCGGCTGCTGGTCAAGGAGGGTCAGCTGGTGAAGGCCGGCGATCTGCTGGCGACCATCGATGATCGCTCGATCCGCGCCAGCCTCGATCAGGCCCGTGCGCAACTGGCTGAAAACCAGGCGCAGTTGCAGGTCGCCGAGGTTAACCTCAAACGCTACAAATTGCTGAGTGTCGATGACGGCGTCTCCAAACAAACCTACGACCAGCAACAAGCCCTGGTCAATCAGTTGAAAGCCACCGCGCAGGGCAATCAGGCGGCCATCGATGCGGCGCAGGTGCAGCTCTCCTACACACAGATTCGCTCGCCGGTGACGGGTCGCGTCGGTATTCGCACCGTGGATGAAGGCAACTTCCTGCGCATGAGCGATACCCAAGGGTTGTTTTCGGTCACCCAGATCGACCCGATTGCCGTCGAGTTCGCCCTGCCGCAGCAAATGTTGCCAACCCTGCAACGGCTGATCAGCGCAACCCCGCCTGCAGACGTGAATGCCTACCTCGGTGCCGACACCAATGGCCAGACCGGTGACTTGCTCGGCGAAGGCCACCTGATGCTCATCGACAACCAGATCAATGCCAACACCGGGACCATTCGCGCCAAGGCCGAATTCAGCAACGCCAGGCAAAAACTCTGGCCCGGGCAACTGGTGACCCTCAAGATCCAGACCGCCGTCGACAAGCATGCGCTGGTGGTGCCGCCGTCCGTGGTCCAGCGCGGGCTGGATCAGCATTTCGTTTACCGGGTCAACGGCGACAAGGTCGAATCGGTTCCGGTGCAAATGGTCTATCAGGACAGCGGGCTGAACATCATCACAGGGGTTAAGGCCGGTGATGTGCTGGTCAGCGATGGTCAGTCGCGGCTCAAGCCAGGGGCCAGCGTGCAGATTCTCGGCGAGCCGCCAGCGCTCACACAAAGCACTGCGGCGGAGCAACAGCCATGAAAGTCCATGGCGGCATTTCGGCCTGGTGCATCGACCACCCGGTCGCCACGGCACTGCTGACCTTCGCCCTGGTGCTGCTGGGCCTGATCGCCTTCCCGCGCCTGCCCGTCGCCCCGTTGCCGGAAGCCGAGTTCCCGACCATTCAGGTCGCCGCGCAGTTGCCCGGCGCCAGCCCCGACACCATGGCTTCGTCGGTGGCGACACCGTTGGAGGTGCAATTCAGCGCCATCCCCGGCATGACCCAGATGACCTCCAGCAGCGCCTTGGGTTCGACCAACCTGACCCTGCAATTCACCCTCAACAAAAGCATCGACACTGCCGCGCAGGAAGTTCAG
>NZ_JBFTLU010000036.1:0-16559 GCF_056396605.1 Pseudomonas sp. 05T35 | reverse complement strand
GTTCTGCGGCTCCCAGGCGGGTAACTGGGCGACCGGTATCTGGTTCAACTGGCCAGTCATGCAGGCGGCGGTTCGCGTGAAGTACAACATCACGCCTGAGTTCTATGCGCAGATCGGCGCGTACAACCAGAACCCATCGCAACTGGAGCACGGTAACGGCTTCAAGCTCAGCGGCAGTGGTACCAAGGGTACCGTCTTGCCGGTCGAACTGGTCTGGTCGCCGAAGGTCAACAACCTGCCGGGCGAATACCGTGTCGGTTACTACAAGAGCACTGCCGACGCCAATGACGTCCGTAAAGACGACAATGGCGATGATGCAGCGACCACAGGCAAGGCCTTCCGCAGCCACGACAGCAAGCACGGCTACTGGTTTGTGGCGCAGCAACAACTCACCACCCACAACGGTGATGCTTCTCGCGGTCTGAACGTCGCGGCCAACGCTACTTTCCACGACAAGGACACCAACCTCGTCGACAACTACCAGTCGCTGATGTTTGTGTACAAGGGCCCATTCGACGCACGTCCAAAAGATGACGTCGGCATCGGTTTTGCCCGTATCCATGTCAACGATGACGTGAAGAAAAACGCCGAGTTGCTCAACGTCGCCAATGGTGTCAGCGACTACGACAATCCGCTGTTCTCGCCACTGCGTTCCACCGAGTACAACTACGAGATCAACTACGGTTTCCACGTTACCAACTGGCTGACTGTGCGTCCTAACCTGCAATACATCACTCACCCGGGCGGTGTTGATGAAGTCGACAACGCGCTGGTGGCCGGTTTGAAAATTCAGTCGGTGTTCTAACGCTGTTGCGATAAGCTCCTCTCCATGTGCGCATTTTTGCGGACAGCCAAGGCTGTCCGCTTTTTTTTGGGGCGGCGCAGCCCTGTAGCTCCTATTGGTATGGCAATGATTTTCAGGACCGCGGCACATGCTTGAGCATCCGCTACAACGCTTCTTCAAATCCCTGCGCGAGCGCCCGGTGTTTGCCTGGGAGCGCTATCAGCAGCGTGAGGTGCTGGTGATCGACCATCCGCTGTGTCAGGCGGTGTTCAGTCGTCAGGGTGCGCAGTTGCTGCATTTTCAGCCTACGGGTCAAAAGCCCTGGCTCTGGTGCGCGGCGAAGTGGCCGCAGGTCGGGGCGATTCGCGGTGGCGTGCCGGTGTGCTGGCCGTGGTATGGCCGTCATCCAAGCGAAAATGCCTGGCCGTCCCATGGTTGGGCGCGGTTGATCGACTGGAAGCTGATCGATAGCAGCACCGCTGACGACGGCGTGCGCCKGCATTGGCAATTGCAGCTGTGTGATTGGCAGGTGGACCTGCATGCGCACTTGGGTGAGCGCATGGATTTGCGCTTGAGCACCGAGCATCAGGACAGCCTGCCATGCCAGCTGAGTCATGCGTTGCACGCCTATTGGCGTATTGGCGACGTTGCCGAGATAGCGCTGTCTGGACTCGATGGTGCGCAAGGTTATGACCAGCTCAAGCGCCAGTTCTGCGAGCAAAAAGGCGAGTTGCGGGTGGAGGGTGGCTGTCAGCGGGTGTTCCAGCACGAGGGCGAATTACAGCTCAAGGACCACGCCTGGCAGCGCCAGTTGTGCATCGACACCGGCGACAGCGCGGATACCGTGGTCTGGCATCCGGGGTCACGGCCGCTGCTGGGAGTGAGCTGGAATGAGGTCTCGGAGTTTGTCTGTGTAGAGGCAGCCTGCGGAGGCACCGATAGCCTGAGCCTGGCACCGGGGGAGCGGGCACATTTGAGTTTGCAGGCGCGGATGGGAGCTTAGTTCAAGATGGCGCTGTTACGGCTGGCGCCATCGCGAGCAGGCTCGCTCCCACATTTGATCCGCGTGAACATAAATCCTGTGTACACCGAGATCCAATGTGGGAGCGAGCCTGCTCGCGATGAGGCCATAACAGCCAATAGAGCTTCTGGCCTAACTGAACTCATCCCCGATCGGATACCGGCTGGCGTTGAGGCTTTCCTTGATCTTGCGCAGGTGCGGCTGGAAGTCGACGCCGCGGCGCAGGGTCATGCCGGTGGCGAGCACGTCGAGCACGGTCAGCTGGATGATCCGCGACGTCATCGGCATGTAGATGTCGGTGTCTTCCGGCAGCGGGATGTTCAGGCTCAAGGTGCTGGCCTTGGCCAGTGGCGAACCTTCGGCCGTCAGACCCAGCACCGAGGCGCCGTTCTCACGGGCAATGCGCGCCACCTCGACCAGTTCGCGGGTGCGCCCGGTGTAGGAGATGATCACGAACAGTTCGCCCGTGTGGGCCACCGAGGCAATCATCCGCTGCATCAGCACGTCGGCGTGGGCGGTGACCGCCAGGTTGAAGCGGAAGAACTTGTGCTGCGCATCCAGCGCCACCGGGGCTGACGCGCCGAGGCCGAAGAAGTGGATCTGCCGGGCCTGGATCAGCAAATCCACGGCGCGGCTGATCAGGTTCGGGTCCAGAGCCTGACAGGCGCTGTCCAGCGATGCGATGGCGCTGCCAAAGATTTTCTGGGTGTAAGCTTCAGGATTGTCGTCGGCTTCCACTGCGCGACTGACATACGCCGCGCCGCTGGCCAGGCTTTGGGCCAGTTGCAGTTTGAGTTCCGGGTAGCCGCTGACACCGAACGAACGGCAGAAACGGTTGACCGTCGGCTCGCTGACCGAGGCGGCCTGGGCGAGGGCGGCAATACTGAAGCGAGTGGCCTGCTGCGGGTTGAGCAGGATCACTTCGGCGACCTTGCGTTCGGCCTTGTTCAGGTCTGCAAGGCGATTCTGGATTTGTTCCAGTAAATTTCGCACGCGGTCCATTTATGTTCCTTAGGTCGGCTATGCAGATTGGGCCTGTGAAGCGGCCCATAATGGTGGCCTATCCTACTGATGGCCCCGACCGACCACCACTCGGAATCTGTATTTTGGAAAAATGTTGTGTTTATTACTACATTTTTCCTTGAGCGATGCCTTAAAAAAAGGTATTTGTAGCTTAACTTGATAAAAGAACAAACATCATGCCTTCGATTACGGTTGAACCGTGCACCTTTGCCTTGTTCGGCGCCTTGGGCGATCTGGCCCTTCGCAAGCTGTTTCCTGCCTTGTACCAACTCGATGGCGCTGGCCTGCTACACGAGGACACGCGCATTATCGCACTGGCCCGTGAACCAGGCAGCGAGCAAGAGCACCTGGCCTTTATTGCCCGTGAACTGCGCCATTACGTTGATGCCAAGGAACTCGACGAAGCCGTGGTCGAGCGCTTCCTGGCACGCCTGACGTACCTGCATGTCGACTTCCTCAAGTCTGACGACTACGTCGCCCTGGCCGAGCTGGCCGGTTCGGCGCAGCGGATGATTGCCTACTTCGCGACGCCCGCTGCGGTGTACGGCGCGATTTGCGAGAACCTGGCGAAGGTCGGCCTGAGCGAAAACACCCGTGTGGTGCTGGAAAAGCCGATCGGTTCGGACCTCGAGTCGTCGCGCAAGGTCAACGACGCCGTGGCGCGGTACTTCCCGGAAAACCGCACGTACCGTATCGACCACTACCTGGGCAAAGAGACGGTCCAGAACCTGATCGCCCTGCGTTTCGSCAACAGCCTGTTCGAAACCCAGTGGAACCAGAACTACATTTCCCACGTGGAAATCACCGTCGCCGAGAAAGTCGGGATCGAGGGCCGTTGGGGCTACTTCGACAAGGCCGGCCAACTGCGCGACATGATTCAGAACCACTTGCTGCAGTTGCTGTGCCTGATCGCCATGGACCCGCCAGCGGATCTTTCGGCTGACAGCATCCGTGACGAGAAAGTCAAAGTGCTCAAGGCGCTGGCGCCGATCAGTCCGGAAGGCCTGACCACCCAGGTGGTGCGCGGCCAGTACATAGCCGGTCACAGCGAAGGCAAGTCGGTGCCGGGTTACCTGGAGGAGGAGAACTCCAACACCCAGAGCGATACCGAAACCTTCGTCGCCCTGCGTGCCGACATCCGCAACTGGCGTTGGGCGGGCGTGCCGTTTTACCTGCGTACCGGTAAACGCATGCCGCAGAAACTGTCGCAGATCGTCATCCACTTCAAGGAACCGTCGCACTACATCTTCGCTCCCGAGCAGCGCTTGCAGATCAGCAACAAGCTGATCATCCGCCTGCAACCGGACGAAGGTATTTCCTTGCGCGTGATGACCAAGGAACAAGGCCTGGACAAGGGCATGCAGCTGCGTAGCGGTCCGTTGCAGCTGAATTTTTCCGATACTTATCGCAGCGCGCGGATCCCCGATGCCTACGAGCGGTTGTTGCTGGAAGTGATGCGTGGCAATCAGAACCTGTTTGTCCGTAAAGATGAAATCGAAGCCGCGTGGAAGTGGTGTGACCAGTTGATCGCCGGGTGGAAGAAATCCGGTGATGCGCCCAAGCCGTATGCGGCGGGCTCCTGGGGACCGATGAGTTCCATTGCACTGATCACGCGGGACGGGAGGTCGTGGTATGGCGATATCTGAATTCAAACTGCCTCAGGGCGTCAGCGCTCATGAGTTTCGCAGCCCGGTGTTGCTGGCCGAAGGCTTGGCACTGAAGGTGGCCAAGCAACTCAGCGACGCTATCGATGCCCGAGGCGCCGCGACGCTGGTAGTCTCCGGCGGACGCAGCCCGGTGGCGTTTTTCCAGCACCTGGCCAAGCAGGCGCTGGACTGGTCCAAGGTCGTGGTGACCCTGGCGGACGAGCGCTGGGTACCGGTGGAACATGCCGACAGCAATGCCGGTCTGCTCAAGCGCTACCTGTTGCAAGGCCCGGCAGCCAAGGCGAAGTTCCTCAGCCTCTACAGCGCCACTGCCAACCTTGAACAGGCTGCCGAGCAGGCCGATCGCTTGCTCGCCGAGTTGCCGGCAATCGACGCGCTGGTGCTGGGGATGGGCGACGACGGTCACACCGCCTCGCTGTTCCCCAACAGCCCGAACCTCGCCGAAGCCTTGCGGCCCGACGGCACTCGCCGTTGCTGGCCGATGCTGGCGCCGACGGTGCCACATCAGCGCCTGACCATGAGTCGTGCGCTGCTGGCGTCGGCAAAGTTCACCGTGCTATCGATTTCCGGTCAGTCCAAGTTGACTACCCTGAGTGCCGCACTGGCCGGTGACGATGTCGCCGCAATGCCGATTCGTGCGTTTCTGAAACCCACGTTAGAGATTTACTGGTGCCCATGAACCAAGGATCAGCCGCTATGACAAACACTCAACCGACCGTTTCCATGGCGGACAAAGTTGCCCTGATCGACAGCCTCTGCGTCAAGGCGCGGATTCTGCCGGTGATCACCATTGCCCGCGAGCAAGACATTCTGCCACTGGCTGATGCCCTTGCCGCAGGTGGGTTGACGGCCCTGGAAGTGACCCTGCGTTCGCAGTTCGGCCTCAAGGCCATCCAGGTTCTGCGTGAGCAGCGTCCAGAGCTGGTCACCGGTGCTGGCACCGTGCTCGATCGCAACATGCTGGCCGTCGCTGAAGCTGCCGGTTCGCAGTTCATCGTGACCCCGGGCATAACCCGCGATCTGCTGGAAGCCAGCGTCGCCAGCCCGATTCCGCTGTTGCCGGGCATCAGCAACGCCTCCGGAATCATGGAGGGCTACGCCCTGGGCTATCGCCGCTTCAAGTTGTTCCCGGCGGAAGTCAGCGGTGGCGTGGCAGCGATCAAGGCCCTTGGCGGCCCGTTCGGCGAAGTGCGCTTCTGCCCGACTGGCGGTGTTGGCCCTGCCAACATCAAGAGTTACATGGCACTGAAAAACGTGATGTGCGTTGGCGGTAGCTGGATGCTTGATCCGGAGTGGATCAAGAACGGCGACTGGGCACGTATTCAGGAGTGCACCGCCGAGGCGCTGGCCCTGCTGGACTGATTGGTTTTACCGGCTTTTTTCTACGCAGAATCGTTGTAGTTGTGTTCTACGGCTTTACGGCGCACTTGGTCAGTGCGCCGTTTTTTTTTGCCTGCGGAAAAGCGGCGGCCCTGTAGCAGCTGTCGAGCCTGCGAGGCTGCGCAGCAGTCGTAAAATCAGGCGGCGGATTCTTCCAGGCAAACCGCATTCGCAGGATTTGCGAGGACTTCGCCCGAACGCGGTCCGCCTCTAACGCAGCCTCGCGGGCTCGACAGCTGCTACGGGGAGTTGGAACGCCTATAGCGGCATACATAGTTACCGCAACCCATCCCGGAGATCTGTTTATCCTTCGAGCAACTTATGGAGGAAAGCGACTCATGGAAGAACACGCAACAACCAAGGCAACCGGGCCAATCTGTTTATTGGCTCCCGAACAGATTGCCGGCCCGTACTTCAGAAACCCCAGGTTGATCCGAAGGAACATCAGTGAAGGTGCCAATGGCATTCCCTTGCTGCTCAAACTGAGCATTGTCGACGCCAGCACCTGCGAACCGGTGACGGATGCCCTGGTGGATATCTGGCAATGCAATGCACGAGGGGCCTATTCGGGCTGGAGCAAGATCAATCCGGACAAAGAGGTCGATGTCGGCGATATCGGCTCGGTTCCGCGTACCGATGACGACACTTATTTGCGCGGTGGGCAATTCACCGATCGCAAAGGCGTCGTCAGGTTTACCACGATTTATCCGGGGTTTTATGCGGGGCGCAGCGTGCACATCCATGTTGCCGTTCGAATCGTTACCGGCAGCAATCATCTGGAGGCGCGGCATGTTGCCTGGGTCGGCCAGCTGTACCTTCCCGAGGTGACGTCACGTTCGGTGCTGAATGCTAAAGATTACAGTGGGCGGAGCATTTCGCCGCTGCGCAACGATCAGGATGAGCTTTTTACCCAAATGCATGGGGAAGACTCGATACTGAAAATCCACACCATTGCCCGTGATTCCTGGGAAGACGGCTATTTCGGGCAGTTGACCATCGGGATCGACAAGCGCGCGATGTCTGCGCAGATCAAGCCCGAAGACTTCGACATCTATACCGYGTGAACACCAGCCTCGGTGTTCATCACCTCAACTCAGCTCGATCAGGGCCTGAGCCAGCAGCTGCATTTCCTGTGAGGTGTTGGTCAGGCCCGGTGTGATGCGAATACAGCTGCCGCACGCCGAACCGTTGCGGGTCACGGTGAACAGGTTGTAGTCATTGAGCAGGCGCTCGACCATCGCTTGCTGGTCGGCATGTCGGGTGAAGCGCATCGAGGTGATGCCGCAATACAGGCGCGGATCATCCGGGGTCATGACTTCAATGCCCTGCACATCGCGAACAGCCTTGACCCACAGATTGCGCAGGTAGTTAAGCCGTGCACCCTTGGCGGCTGCGCCACCGATGGAGCGATGTTCTTCGAACACCAGCGGCAAGGTCAGTAACGCCGGAATGTTTGGCGTACTGTAAGGCGTGCGCGAGCGGATGTCGGTGAGCGGAAAGTGAAACTCGTCCATGTCCGGATCGATATCGGGCAGACGCTGTGGTGCGATGTAGATGAACCCCAGGGTCAACGGTGCACCGATCCATTTGTGCAGGTTGTAGCCGGCAAAAGAGATGCCCAGGTCATCGAGGTTGAATTCGATCTGGCCGAGGGCGTGGGCGCCGTCGAGGATCACGTCGATCCCGTGCTCTTTGGCTGCGGCGGCGATCGCCTTGACCGGCATCACCAGGCCGGTGCGATGGGTGACGTGGGTCAGTGCCATCAGCTTGAGCCGTGGATAACGCACGAACGCCTCGCGGTAGGTCGCCACCAACGTCTCGAAGCTGGCGGGATGAGCATGCTCGATCTCGATCACTTCGACACCGCGATAGCGAGCCAGCCAGCGCATCGCACTTTTGACCGTGTCGTATTCCAGATCGCACAGCAGTACCTGATCGCCCGGTTGCAAGCCGTTGTAGTTGCGAATCAGCGATTGCAGTGCGTCCGAGGCGTTGCGTGTCAGGGCTACCGCTTCGGCGGGTACCTGCAAGAGCTCGGCCAGTTGCCCGCGTATTTTCACGCTTTCGAGTTTTTCGAAACGCTGGCGCACATGCACCGAGTTGCTGCGGTTGATGAGCTCGATGTTGCGTTGGTACTCCTCGACCACGGTACGCGACATGCGGCCGAAGTAACCATTCTCCAGATTGATCGGACCTGGCTGGACTTCGTAGCGGTCGGCGAACGTTTGCCAAAAAGCTTCATCAAGGGCGCGGCGCGTGTTTTCGGGCATGGGGGCGACTCGTTCTGTGGTTCAGTGGCGTGGCTTGGGTTTGCCATGTTTGGTGCGCAGCGGGTCGAGCAAGTCGGACAGGCCGTTGTGATCGATTTCCTGCATCAGGGCCAGCAAGCCACCCAGTTCGCCGTGGGGGAAACCCTCGCGGGCGAACCAGTTCAGGTATTGGCCGGGCAGGTCGGCAATGATGCGACCCTTGTATTTGCCGAAGGGCATTTCGCGGGTGACCAGCAGTTCAAGCTTTTCGGGATTCATCGATCGGTCGTCTTGATTCAAACAGTCTGGAAAATACAGGCATTCTGCATGCAGGCCAATTGACAGATCATGCAAATAACTCGGATGCAGATGTTTGGCTAAAAGTTAACATATTGAAATTTATCGTAAAAACTTCAATTCAAGGGCTGGCACACGTGATGCAACACCTTATGCGGCTCTCTCAACCCACGAGGAATTGAAAAATGACCGACATTAATAAAGAAGCGATTTCAGTCCTGAACGACCTGATCGAGACCAGCAAGGACGGTCAGGAAGGTTTCAAGACCTGCGCCCAGGACATCAAACAGCCTGAACTCAAGGCACTGTTTGTCAAACGCGCTGCCGACTGCGCCGCTGCCGTTGCCGAACTTCAAGGCACCGTGCGTTCGATGGGCGGCGATCCCGAGACCAAAACCAGCGTCAGCGGTGATTTGCATCGTCGTTGGGTTGACCTCAAATCATTGGTCACCGGCAAGGACGAAGAAGCGGTGCTCAACGAAGCCGAGCGTGGCGAGGACCATGCCCTGAAGGCTTACAAGGCAGCGATGGAGAAGATCAACAAACACAATCTGGTGGGGATTCGTGATCTGGTCGAACGTCAGTATCACGGTGCGCAACGCAATCACGATCAGGTCAAAGCCTTGCGTAACCAGGCTCGCGCCCGCTCGTAAGGTTGTCAAAAACGCCTGAGATCAAAAGATCGTCCGAACGCGGACGATCTTTTGGGGCCTTGCGATCAGCCGATGCTGATAGCGGGCAATGTCGGCAAGGTCACGGTCTGTTGCTTGCGTGGTGCGAGGATCTCGGCCTCGCCGTCCACGACCAGCTCATCGCGCTGGTTGAATACCCGAGTGGCGATGCGCACGCGGAATTTCGGCAGTTTTTCGAGGATTTCCAGGCGTACGGTCAGGGTGTCGCCGATTTTTACCGGCTTCTGAAAGCTCATTTGCTGACCGATATAAATAGTCCCCGGTCCAGGCAGCTCGCAGGCGACAGCGGCGCTGATCAGCGCACCGCTGAACATGCCGTGGGCGATGCGTTCCTTGAACATGCTCGCTGCCGCAAACTCGGGGTCCAGGTGCACCGGGTTGTGGTCTCCGGACATCGCCGCGAACAGCTGAATATCGCGTTCCTCGACGGTCTTGCTGTAGCTGGCGGTCTGGCCGACTTCGAGGGCTTCGTACGGGGTATTGGTAACCTGGGTCATATGTCTTGAATCCTGTGACGAGTTAAGTGAAATAGGCTCTGTACGAAAACTGCCTGCGCGTCGACCAGGCTGCGTTAAAAACAGGCTCGGAATGCTCATTTAGAGGCCTAAACTCCGCTTCCTCGCCTGTTTTTGCCTTGCCTGATCGCCGCTCGGCTAGTTTTCGTACAGACCCTAACCAAACATTATTCGGTTCGGGGTGGCCGGCGATGGCTCAGTGCCTCAGCCAGCCATTTGAGCAGGTCCGCGGTCACTTCATCGCGGTTGCTCTCGTTGAACAGTTCGTGCCGGGCTTGCGGGTAGATATTCAGTTGCATGCACTGGTTGCCGGCGCCGCGCAGTGCGTCGGCCAGAGCCTTGAGACGTTTGCCTTCGCTCACCGGATCACATTCACCACCGATCACCAGCAACGGCAGGCCCGGATCGATCTCCGCGAGATTGGACGCTTTGCTGATTTGCTGCAAGCCGCCGAGCAGGTCGATCCACAGCTGATTGGTACAACGGTAGCCGCAGAGCGGGTCGTGGACGTACTTGTCGACTTCGTCCGGGTCGCGGCTGAGCCAGTCAAACCGGGTGCGATGAGGCTTGAAGGGCTTGTTGAATGAACCGAACGACAACCACTCGATCAATGCACTGCGACCGGTAGGCCCCTGGCGCCAGCRTTCGAAACGCGCAATCAGGCGCGCTATTCGGTAGAGCGCGACGGGCTGGAAGTTCGAGCCACTGAGCACGGCAGCGTGCAGGCTGGCGCTGTGATGCAGCAGGTACGCCTGAGCGATGTAACTGCCCATGCTGTGGCCCAGCAGCACGATCGGCACGCCCGGATGGTGTTGGCCGATGTGTTGGTTAAGGCTGGCCAGGTCTCCGACCACTTTGAGCCAACCGTCCTTGTCCGCAAAATGCCCGAGCACACCGTGTTCGGCGGTTTTGCCATGGCCGCGCTGGTCCAGCGCATAGACGCCATAACCCTCGGCACATAAAGCCTGCGCCAGCCGGGCGTAACGACCGCTGTGTTCGGCCATACCGTGGGACAGCAGAATCACCGCCTTCAGCGAGCCTTCAGGCAGCCACTGGTTGACGAAAAGTCGACTGTGATCGCTCGCGGTCAACCAGAATGTGTCGTGGATCATGGCGATTCCTTTGCACGGTTTTGTTTAGGCGCGGCGTCGTTGCATTGTATAGCTCATCAACCGCAGGGCGTGCGATGTGGGTATCCCTCAGCAGCAAGATTCACGCTGTCAATGAGGCCGGTGCGTATATTTGCCTGAATCACCATAGCTGCTAGTGTCCCAGAAGCCCCGCTTTTCAGCGTCACGGAGAGGCGGCCCGGATTCGCTCAGGTAAAGAGGACAAGTACAATGCAACCTGATTTCTGGAATGACAAACGCCCGGCCGGCGTACCCAATGATATCGAACCGGGTGCCTACAAGTCGGTGATCGAGGTGTTCGAGCGTTCCTGCAAGAAATTCGCTGACCGTCCGGCGTTCAGCAATATGGGTGTGACGCTCACCTATGCCGAACTTGAGCGCTACAGCGCGGCGTTCGCTGGCTACCTGCAAACACAGACCGACCTGCTGCCCGGTGATCGCATCGCGGTGCAGATGCCCAATGTCCTGCATTACCCGATTGCCGTGTTCGGCGCGTTGCGAGCCGGGCTGATTGTGGTCAACACCAACCCGCTGTACACCGCGCGTGAGATGCGTCACCAGTTCAAGGACTCCGGTGCCCGGGCGCTGGTGTACCTGAACATGTTCGGGCAGAAGGTCCAGGAAGTACTGCCCGACACCGAGATTCAGTACCTGATCGAAGCGAAGATGGGCGACCTGATGCCGACCGCCAAGGGCTGGTTGATCAATACCGTGGTCGACAAGGTCAAGAAGATGGTCCCGACTTATGACCTGCCGCAGGCGATTTCCTTCAAGAGCGCGTTGCACCTGGGTCGCGGTCAAGGCATCAAGCCATTGAAGGTCAGCCTCGACGATGTCGCCGTGCTGCAATACACCGGCGGCACTACCGGGCTGGCCAAGGGCGCGATGCTGACCCACGGCAATCTGGTCGCCAACATGCAGCAGGCCCGGGCTTGCCTCGGCCAGTTCGGCAGCGATGGCAAACCGCTGTTGCGCGAAGGCCAGGAAGTGATGATCGCGCCGCTGCCGCTGTACCATATCTATGCCTTCACGGCGAACTGCATGTGCATGATGGTGACCGGCAACCACAATGTGTTGATCACCAATCCACGGGATATCGCCGGCTTCATCAAAGAGCTGAAAAACTGGCGGTTCTCGGCGCTGCTGGGGCTCAACACGCTGTTCGTCGCGCTGATGGATCATCCGGACTTCAAGACCCTGGACTTCTCCAGCCTCAAACTCACCAACTCCGGCGGCACCGCACTGGTCAAGGCCACCGCCGAACGCTGGGAGCAGATAACCGGTTGCCGGATCACCGAAGGCTACGGCTTGACCGAAACCTCGCCAGTGGCCTGCACCAATCCGTATGGCGACAAGTCACGCATTGGCACGGTCGGCCTGCCGGTGCCGGGCACCACGTTGAAAGTCATCAATGATGACGGTGTCGAACAGCCCTTGGGCGAGCGCGGCGAGTTGTGCATCAAGGGCCCGCAAATCATGAAAGGCTACTGGCAGAAGCCCGAAGCCACTGCCGAGGTGCTGGATGCCGAGGGCTGGTTCAAGTCTGGCGACATTGCGGTGATCGACCCGGACGGGTTCGTACGGATTGTCGATCGCAAGAAAGACATGATCATCGTCTCGGGTTTCAACGTGTACCCGAACGAAATCGAGGACGTGGTCATGGCGCACCCGAAAGTCGCCAACTGCGCGGTGATCGGCGTGCCGGACGAACGCTCCGGGGAAGCGGTGAAGCTCTTCGTGGTGGCGCGTGAAGCGGGGGTCAGCCTTGAAGAGCTGAAGGCCTACTGCAAGGAAAACTTCACCGCCTACAAGGTGCCCAAGCACATTGTGCTGCGTGAGTCGCTGCCGATGACGCCGGTGGGCAAGATCCTGCGACGGGAGCTGCGCGATATCGCTTGATACCTGAAGGCTGCGCTTCGCGCATTCGCGGGCAAGCCCGCTCCCACAGGGGTCAATGCTGACCTTGTGGGAGCGGGCTTGCCCGCGATGCTTTTAGGGGGGAGACGCCTGTTCCAGAGGGGTTTAAGGCGTTATAGAATTTTTGCTCTAAAATTGACCATTTGATAGTCTTGAGTCATTAAGGTGACTGTATGGGCTTCTTTTGGCTCTAGTAGGGCCTTGGCAAAGCTGCTACTCTCGGCGCGCTTTGTGACTTCCCGGCCAGGGTAGAACGCCGGATTCACCAAAAACACACACCAATAATAATCGCATCAAATGCGGTGAAGAATTCGCGTTGCTGAGGAGTGGGCTTCCATGATCGAAGACTTTTGGAAGGATAAGTACCCAGCTGGAATTGCTGCCGAAATCAATCCAGACGAGTATCCGAATATTCAGGCAGTGTTAAAGCAATCCTGCCAACGCTTCGCTAACAAACCGGCCTTTAGTAACCTCGGCAAGACACTCACCTACGGTGAGCTGTACGAATTGTCCGGTGCTTTTGCCGCTTACCTGCAACAGCATACCGATTTGCAGCCGGGCGATCGAATTGCCGTACAACTGCCAAACCTGCTGCAATACCCGATCGCCGTATTTGGTGCCATCCGTGCCGGCTTGATCGTGGTCAACACCAACCCGCTGTACACCGCGCGGGAAATGGAACACCAATTCAACGATTCCGGCGCCAAGGCGCTGGTGTGCCTGGCGAACATGGCGCACCTGGCCGAGGCCGTGGTGCCCAAGACGGGCGTCAAGCACGTCATCGTCACCGAAGTGGCCGACCTGCTGCCACCGCTCAAGCGCCTGCTGATCAACAGCGTCATCAAGTACGTGAAGAAGATGGTCCCGGCTTATCACCTGCCCAAGGCCGTCAAGTTCAATGAGGTGTTGAGCAAAGGCCACGGCCAGCCGGTGACCGAAGCCAACCCGGCCAGCAGCGACGTTGCCGTGCTGCAATACACCGGCGGCACCACCGGCGTGGCCAAGGGTGCAATGCTGACCCACCGCAACCTGGTGGCGAACATGATGCAGTGCCGGGCGCTGATGGGGTCCAACCTGAATGAAGGGTGCGAAATCCTCATCACGCCGTTGCCGCTGTACCACATCTATGCCTTCACCTTTCATTGCATGGCGATGATGCTGATCGGCAACCACAACATCCTGATCAGCAACCCGCGCGACCTGTCGGCGATGGTCAAGGAGCTGTCGAAGTGGAAGTTCAGTGGTTTCGTCGGCCTGAACACCTTGTTCGTGGCGCTGTGCAACAACGAAGCGTTCCGCAAACTGGACTTCTCAGGCCTGAAAATCACCCTGTCCGGTGGCATGGCCCTGCAACTGGCCGCTGCCGAACGCTGGAAAGCCGTCACCGGATGCGCCATCTGTGAAGGTTACGGCATGACCGAAACCAGCCCGGTAGCCACCGTCAATCCAAACCAGAACATTCAGTTGGGGACGATCGGTATTCCGGTTCCGTCGACCCTGTGCAAAGTCATCGACGATGCCGGCGTTGAACAGCCTGTGGGAGAAATCGGTGAGCTGTGCGTGAAAGGTCCGCAAGTGATGAAAGGCTACTGGCAGCGCCAGGAAGCCACCGACGAAATCCTGGACAGCGAAGGCTGGTTGAAGACCGGTGACATCGCGCTGATCCAGCCAGACGGCTACATGCGCATTGTCGATCGCAAGAAAGACATGATTCTGGTCTCCGGTTTCAACGTCTATCCGAACGAGCTCGAAGACGTACTGGCGACCTTGCCGGGCGTACTGCAATGCGCAGCCATTGGTATACCGGACGAGAAGTCGGGCGAGGCGATCAAGATTTTCATCGTCGCCAAACCGGGGGTAACCCTGACCAAAGAGCAGGTGATGACACACATGCGTGCCAATGTCACCGGTTACAAAGTGCCGAAAGCCATCGAGTTCCGCGATGCGCTACCGACCACCAACGTCGGCAAGATCCTGCGCCGCGAACTGCGTGACGAAGAGCTGAAGAAACTTGGCTTGAAGAAGGTCAGCGCATAAAACAAAAGCCCCGCAGATGCGGGGCTTTTTGTTTCTTCAGATCTTTTGCTGTCAGAGGCGGAACTGCGCGAAATTGACGTTGGTGCCAGCCGGGCGCATGTCCTGAAGGTACGAGTCCTTGTCGGCACTCAGTTCCAGGCTCAGGGCCGCCTTGCGCTTGCCTTCATTGCGCACCACCAGGCCTTCGAGTTTCTCGCGCAGGAACACCGTCGGCACTTTCAGGTGCAGCAGTTCGTCGGTGGCGGGTGTATGCATCAGCAGGTGAACCCACTCGTACTGACCAATGGCCAGGCGCGCAACCGGGATATCAAACCACCAGATATTGCGGTTGCGGTTCAATTCGGTGAAATGGCAGTTGTTGACGCCAAGCACTGCACCGCCGAGTTCCTGGTTTCTGCGGGCAATGGCCTGCTTTTTATCGAGTTTCATAACGTTCCTACGGGATTGGATCTTCAGCGCCACGGCCTGAATACGTTGCGCATTCTCGGGGCAAAGCCCGCAAACATAAAGCCCAACCTGCATGTGCTGATGAAATGACCGGGCGAAAATAAATGAAACTCTGTGCAACGTCCTCAGGTCAACCTCTACGTAGTCACTGACCTTTGAGTGTTCACAGGAGAAATACCATGAGCAGCACTGGCGATAAAGTTAAAGGCCTGGCCAACGAAGCGGTCGGCAACGTCAAGCAAGGTGTGGGTAAAGCCACCGACAATCCCAAGTTGCGAGCCGAAGGCAAGCTTCAGGAGAAGAAAGGCGAAGCCCAGCAAGCGCTCGGCAAGGCCAAAGATGCGATCAAGAAAACCATCGATAAAGCCTGATCCGATAGCCCGCGTTAATACACCGCGACGGCCATCCACGGATGGCCGTTTTTATGTCGACTTTTATTGTTCATTTTCCCCGAAATTGTTCCAAGGTCGCCAAGTAGGTTACTTTGATGTAGAAAACGGCCCCTGAGTCGCTCCCGACTTCAACCCTTTTGCGGCGAAAGGAGACGCTATGATGTTCCCGGAGTTGAAAGGCTTGCCCTTGCACCGCGTGATGATGCGCACCGTCACCGAGTTTATTAATGACGAGATGTCGACGTATGCCTCGGCGCTGGCCTATCAGATGCTGTTCTCGCTGTTTCCCTTCATTCTGTTCCTGATTGCCCTGATCGGTTTCCTGCACCTGCCGGATTTCTTTTCCTGGCTGCGCCTTCAGTCAGAGCTGGTATTGCCGCCGCAAGCGCTGGAGCAAGTGAACCCGGTGATCGACCAGCTCCAGCAATCGAAGGGTGGATTGCTTTCGGTGGGTATCGTCATCGCCCTGTGGACCGCCTCGGCGGGTGTGCGGCTGATGATGAGCGCGATGAACGCGGCCTACGATGTGGTCGAAGGCCGGCCGATCTGGAAGCGTTTCCCGCTGTCGATTTTCTATACCGTTGGCGTTGCCGGCATGCTGCTGGTCGCTGCGGCCTTGATGGTGCTCGGCCCGCAGGTGATGGAATGGATTGCGTCGCAGATCGGCATGGAAGAATTCATCGTCACGTTGTGGACGATACTGCGCTGGCCGGTGATCGTCATTTTGCTGATGGTTGCGGTTGCGTTGATTTATTACGTGATGCCTGATGTGAAACAGCGGTTTCGCTTCATCACGCCGGGCTCGGTGCTGGCGGTGGTGGTGTGGATCGTCGCTTCGCTGGGTTTTGGTTACTACGTCAAGACCTTCGCCAACTACAATGCCATGTATGGCAGTATCGGCGCGATTATCGTGTTGTTGCTGTACTTCTATATTTCCGCTGCAGTGCTGTTGCTCGGCGCGGAAATGAATGCGGTGATCGATCACATGTCGAGCGAAGGCAAGCATCC
>NZ_JBFTLU010000035.1:0-22995 GCF_056396605.1 Pseudomonas sp. 05T35 | reverse complement strand
CCACATAGCCGCCGATCACCACGAAGGCCATTTGCATAGTGAACGGGATCAGGCTCCAGAAGCCGTCACCGAAGGCCATCGCGGCATCGGTGGGCTTGGCGCCCATGATCATGGTGGCCACGGCAACGATAATGACCGCGAGCGCGGCAAACACCCAGGAGTCGGGAAACCAGCGTTCGGCAAAGTTCGAGCAGTGCAGGGCAAAGCGGGCGGAGCGGCTATCTTCGATTGCAGCGGCCACGGGAGTACCTCGATTTTTATGTTTATTGTGGTGCGAGCCGGGCCGCGCAGGCCCTTGCGCTCAGACATAAACAGTAAATCAATCAAGATGTTTTTGCGGTGCTGTTTTGCAGACTTGGGACTATGGTCTAACGGGTTGTTCGAACGTGTTTTTGCGTAGACCATGGGCGCCGTGTTTTTTTGCCCATTTCAGAGCATTTTTATGACTGCCATCCTTGATGCACGGCCGGCACCGTTTTCCCGGTCTGACTACAAGACCCTGGGCCTGGCGGCGCTCGGCGGGGCACTGGAAATCTACGACTTCATCATCTTCGTATTTTTCGCCCTGACCCTCAGCCAACTGTTCTTTCCTCCGGAAATGCCCGAGTGGCTGCGTTTGCTGCAAAGTTTCGGGATTTTTGTCACCGGTTACCTGGCGCGGCCGCTGGGCGGGATTCTGATGGCGCACTTCGCAGACCGGCTGGGGCGCAAGCGGGTCTTCAGCCTGAGCATCCTGATGATGGCGCTGCCGTGCCTGCTGATCGGGATCATGCCGACCTACGCCCAGATCGGCTATTTCGCACCGTTGCTGTTGTTGCTCCTGCGAGTGCTACAAGGCGCGGCGGTGGGTGGTGAAGTGCCAAGCGCCTGGGTGTTCGTGGCCGAGCACGCACCGGCCGGGCACCGGGGTTATGCCTTGGGCTTCCTGCAGGCCGGGCTGACCTTTGGTTACTTGATCGGTGCATTGACGGCAACCTTGCTGGCGCGGGTCTACACCCCGACGGAGATCCTCGATTACGCCTGGCGTTACCCGTTTCTGTTAGGTGGCGTGTTCGGGGTGATTGGCGTCTGGTTGCGTCGCTGGTTGAATGAAACCCCGGTGTTCATGGCCATGCAGGCCAGTCGCGAACGGCATGTCGAACTGCCGCTGCGCACAGTGTTGCGTGAGCATCGGCTGGCAATGCTGCCGGCGGTACTTCTCACCTGCGTGCTGACCTCGGCGGTGGTGACCTTCGTCGTCATCACCCCGACCATGATGCAAAAGACTTTCGGCATGAGTGCCAGTCATACCTTCGCCCTGAGCAGTCTGGGCATCGTGTTTCTCAACGTCGGCTGCGTGATCGCCGGGTTGATCGTCGACCGCATCGGCGCCTGGCGCACAGTGATGCTCTACAGCTTGCTGCTGCCGTTGGGGATTGGCGTGCTCTACGCCAGCCTGATTGGCGGTGCACACTGGATTGGCCTGGCCTATGCCATTGCCGGTCTGGGTTGCGGGGTGGTCGGTGCGGTGCCGTCGGTGATGGTCAACCTGTTCCCGGCGCGGATTCGTGTCTCGGGGATTTCGTTCACCTACAACATTGCCTACGCCATTTGGGCCAGTATCACGCCGTTGTTGCTGATTGGCCTGATGCCGTGGAGCCCATGGATCTGCGTGATGTTCTGCGCGGTGATGGGGGCGGCCGGGATTGGCGCAGCGCTGTACTTCGGTTCACGCCTGCCACGGGTCGATCATGCGGCTGGCGTGGCCTGCAGTCCCTGAGGCACTTTAATCGTAAGGCTGGTCTTACCCACGCGTGCGAGCCCAGGCTCGAGCGCGACGATCATGTCGACCTCGAACGAGGCATTACGGGCGCATAGTGGCTAGATGCCAACTATTTTTGTAGGACAACCCGGCAAAGCTCTTCAGAAAAGCCGGGTAAGGCCGATGGTAAATCTGAAGGACGCTCTCAACCCTGCCCATCGGTGCATCGCCATGTTCAATAAACGCTTGAAGCAGGAGCTGTCGGCTCTTCGTGAGGAACTCTCCAGCCTTCAACAAGTGAAGGAAAGCCTGGAAAGCGAGATGCTCGTGCTCACCCTGGACCCTGATGGGCGGGTGCAATCGATTAACCAGAATTTCGCCCAGGAAATGCTCTACAAGGGCAATGACCTGATTGGCCGACACATCGAAGAGATCGTTCCGGCCCACGTCAAGACCGATGAATTTCACCTGCGCTTCAAGAATGCCCTGACCCGTGGCGAGCACTTCGCGGGCGCTGTGCGCTTGCTCAGAGGCAGTGGCGAGGAAGCATGGTTGCGTTCTATTGCCCAGCCAATTCGTAGCTCGGCCGGCCGGATCAAACACTTTTCGATTTACTCCAGTGACCTGACCCGCACCATCGAAGCGTCTCGTGAACACGAGAACCTGATCGGTGCATTGGTTCGTTCTACAGCCGTCATCGAGTTTGACCTCAACGGTAATGTGTTGGCGGCCAACGAGCGGTTCTTGAACGGTATGGGTTACAGCCTGGCACAGATCATAGGCAAACATCACCGCATGTTCTGTGAGCCCGAGGAGTACAACAGCTCCGCGTATCAGGATTTCTGGCGACGTTTGAATGCCGGCGAGTTCGTGGCCGACCGCTTCAAACGTGTCGACAGCCATGGCCGAGTGGTCTGGCTCGAGGCGTCCTACAACCCGGTGCACGACGCCAACGAAAAGCTCTACAAAGTGGTCAAGTTCGCCACCGTGATCACCGATCAGGTCAATCAGGAACAAGCGGTTGCCGAAGCGGCGAACATCGCTTACAGCACCTCATTGCAGACCGACAACTGTGCACAGCGCGGTACCGCCGTGGTGACTCAGGCGGTGGACGTGATGCGTGAGCTGGCCAAGCACATGCAGCAGGCTGGTGAAGGCATCGAGGCGCTGAACGAACAGTCACTGGTGATCGGCACCATCGTCAAAACCATCAGCGGCATTGCCGAACAGACCAACCTGCTGGCGCTCAACGCCGCCATCGAAGCGGCCCGTGCCGGTGAGCAGGGGCGAGGTTTTGCGGTGGTGGCAGACGAGGTCCGGCAACTGGCTTCGCGCACCAGCAAAGCCACCGACGAAATTGTCGGTGTAGTGCGTCAGAACCAGGACATGGCACGCGATGCCGTGGTGCTGATGACGGATGGCAAGCTCCAGGCCGAACAAGGTTTGGCGCTGGCCGCCGAGGCGGGCACGGTGATCGTCGAGATCCAGGATGGTGCGCAAAAGGTGGTCAACGCGGTCGGGCAGTTCGCCAATCAGCTGTCGACCTAAGCCCGGCTCGAGCGAGCCTGCTCTCGTGTCGAGAGGTGCAGGCCGCTATTCAGTTTCGCTCCGCACTACGTCCGGGCAGATACCGCTACACTTCGCTCTTTTCTCCGGAGCAGTCACTCATGAGCGTTTCCCATCGCCGGCCGGTTCCCTTGTCCAGGGCCTATCGTCTGCTCAACCATGGGCCGACCGTACTGGTCAGCGCGGAGCATGACGGCAAGCGCAACATCATGGCGGCGGCCTGGGCCATGCCGCTGGACTTCGAACCGCCAAAAATCGCCGTGGTGCTCGACAAGTCGACCTGGACTCGCCAGTTGCTCGAAGCTTCAGGCAGTTTTGTGCTGAACGTACCCTGCGCGGCTCAGGCCGACATCGTACAAACCGTCGGCTCGACGTCCGGCCTTGAGCGAGACAAGTTCCAGGCCTACGGATTACAAACATTCACCGGTGAACAGCTCGATGCACCGATGCTCGATGGCTGCGTCGCCTGGCTGGAATGCCGGCTGCTGCCCGAGCCGCACAACCACCAGCAATACGACCTGTTCCTGGCCGAAGTGATTGCCGCCCAGGCGGACGAGCGTGTATTCAGCGATGGCCGCTGGCATTTCGAAGGGCACGATGCATTGCGCACGCTGCACCACGTCGCCGGTGGGCATTTCCTGAAAATCGGCGATCCGGTGGCGGGTAAAAAACTGGACGATTGAGCCTCGTCAGATCCACTGATCATTTAGCGCCGTACGCTCCCCACCTTCGCTCCCGGTATTGAGCACACCCTTGGGTTCGATCAGCAGCAGTTTGACTTCCTGTTCGGCAAACGGCTTGTGCTCGATGCCCTTGGGCACCACATACATTTCACCTTGGGACACCAGCACCTGGCCATCGCGAAAATCGATGCGCAGTTGGCCTTCAAGGACGATAAACGTTTCGTCGGTGTCCTGATGATCGTGCCAGATGAAGTCTCCCTGCAGCTTCACCACCTTGAACTGATAGTCGTTCATTTCGGCGATGACCCGCGGCGACCAGTGCTCGTTGATCTGCGCAAGCTTGTTGGCAAAATTCAGGCTTTGATACGTCTGCATGATACGGCTCCCGTTGGTGATTGTGAGCCCACGGTAGCCTGCGCAGCAGCGCACTTCTTGCACGATTGTGCGTGGCTCAGCGGCGGTGCATTTTCATCCAGCGGGCGGGTGACAGGCCGTAGGTTTTGCCAAACTGCCGGGTCATGTGGCTTTGATCGCTGAAGCCTGCGATCAGCGCAGCGTTGGTCAGCGATTCACCTTGAATGAGCAAAGAGCGCACCAGGTCCAGGCGGCGCATGGTCAGGTAACGATAGGGGCTGGTGCCGAACAGCAGGCGAAAATCCCGCGACAGACTCCAACGATCACGCCCGCTGTGTTCGGCCAGTTGATCCAGGGTCACCGTTTGGTCGAGGGCGCTGTGCATGAACTCGCGAGCGCGTTCTGCCGCGAGGTAATCGAAGCTCTGACGATGGGTGGGCACTCCCGATACCGCGCTCATGGCCTGCGCCAGATCAAACAGCGCATCCTGCTGCTCCAACGGGTCGAGGGGGCGATCGATACTCTGCAACAGGACCTCAGTCGCAGCGAACAAGCGTGGATCAGTGGAAATGCCGGTCTTGATAAAGGGCAACGGCTGGCCGCCGAGCATCTGCTGGATCAGCGCGGGCTCGACGTAGAGCATCCGGTATTTGAAGCCGTCCTCGGTGCCGGCTTCGCCATCGTGGACTTCGTCGGGATGCAATACCATGGTCCCGCCCGGCAGGCTATGCCGCCAGCCGCCGCGATACTGAAAGCGCTGCACGCCGGCCAGGGTTCGGCCGATGGCGTAGGTGTCGTGACGATGAAGGTCGTAACCATGACCGGAGAAAAATGCCTCGATACGCTCCAGCCCGCCCGAGTAGGGGGCCCGCTGGAACCAGTCGGTGAGGATTTTCTGCTTACCCATGGGGAGTCTTTGTATCCGGGTGTTCGGTGACGAGCACGGTAGCTCAGGTGCGGGTTGGCTGTCAGCCAGATAACCGGTTGATTGATTCATTTGCGTTTTACTCAGGAACTGAGTCTTTAACCCGCTCCGCTTGTCGTGTTAAGAAACACTACTTTTAGAGACGAGGTTCGCTGATGACCGATTCCGGTAATACGCAGGTCTACCTGTTTTCCTACGGAACCCTGCAGGACAAAGCCGTGCAACTCGCCAACTTCGGTCGCGAACTGTCCGGCAGCGCAGACCAGATGCTGGGTTACGAGCAGTCCTGGGTCGAAATTACCGACCCTGAAGTGTTGGCCACCAGCGGCAAGACTCACCATCCGATCCTGCGTCCCGGCGGCGCTGACAGTGTGCCGATCCCCGGTATGGTGTTCCGGATCACGCCAGCGGAGTTGGCGGCTGCTGACAGCTATGAAGTCTCGGATTACAAACGAGTCAGCGTGGTGCTGGCGTCCGGGATCGAGGCGTGGGTCTATGTGAGTGCCTGAGTTGGCAAGGGAGGCTTGAATGTTCCGTTGTATGGCCACAACCGTGCTAACGCAGAAGAGGGCCAGGCCTGTGACCGTATGTATTGGAATGAGCAGATGAAGCGCACGCCAGGCGTCTTGACGATTGCTTTGTTGCTCGGTGCTTTGCTGAGTGGCTGCCAGTCCCCCAGGCAGTCTCTTGAAGCGCTGGCGGCAGAGCAGGGTCAGCAGGTGGAAGTCATTGCCACTCACGCTTATCCGTTGCTGCTGAGCACGCCGCTGAAACGTCCCGATACCAGCCGGATTCGTCTTTACCTGGAAGGTGACGGCCACGCCTGGGCGACGGCTTCCCAGCCGAGTCTCGACCCCAGCCCACGGCAACTGCTGATCGCCGGAATGGCGTTCAGTGATCCGACACCGAGTCTTTACCTCGCGCGTCCTTGTCAGTTCGTCAGTGCGCCAGGGTGCGTGCCGGCACTGTGGACCGAGCGGCGCTTTTCTCCCGAGGTGCTGGACAGTCTCGATCAGGCGTTGAACCAGATCAAAAACCGCTACGGCAACCATGACTTTGAGCTGATCGGTTATTCCGGCGGTGCCGCGTTGGCCTTGTTGCTAGCGGCTCGCCGCGACGATATTGCTCAGGTGCAAACCCTGGCCGGTAATCTCAGCCCCAGGTTGTGGGCCGAGCGACTTAACCTCAGCCCGCTCAAGGGCTCGCTGGAACCCCTGGATAACCGAGCGCGCCTGGCTCATGTTCGGCAACGGCATCTGGTCGGGGCTGACGACTCCATCGTACCGCCGGCCCTGGTCGACAGTTATCGTCGGGCGCTAGGGCAGGCTGACTGCCTGGAAGTGGTGGTCTTGCCAGACGTGTCCCATGCCGAGGGGCTGGACAAGGTATGGGGCGATTGGCGGGATCGACCGATCCAGTGTACTGGCGCCAGATAATAAAAAAGGGCTTGCCTCGCGGTAAGCCCTTGGTTATTTCCAGAGTCGATCAATCCCCCAGTGCTTCACCTTCACGCCGTGGATCGGCGCCGCCGGCCCAGGACGCTTTGCCCTGAGCGTCGCGTACGCGAACGATGGCCTGAGTGCCGCTGGTCATGTCGATTTGATTGACCGTATGCCCTTTGTCCTTGAGGGCCTGGATCAGCGCCGGGCTGAACTGGCCTTGTTCCAGTTCGGTCGAGCCATTGCGGCTGCCGAAGTTGGGCAGGCTGATGGCGGCTTGCGGGTCGAGGTTCCAGTCGAGCAGGCCGACCACTGACTTGGCGACGTACTCGATGATTTGCGAGCCGCCGGGCGAACCGAGTGTCGCGACCAGTTCTCTGCTTTGACGATCAAAGATCAGCGTCGGCGCCATGGATGAGCGCGGGCGCTTGCCAGGCTCGACACGGTTGGCCACGGGGTGGCCGTTTTCTTCAGGGATGAACGAGAAGTCGGTCATCTGATTGTTGAGCATAAAACCCTGCACCATCAGGTGCGAGCCGAAGGCCGCTTCAACGGTGGTGGTCATCGACACGGCACCGCCCTGATCATCGACGGCCACCACTTGCGAGGTGGAAATCCGCAGGGGGGAGCGGTCTGGGGCGTAGGCCACCTGAATGCCCGGTGGCGTGCCGGGTTTGGCGCTGCCCATGCTGCGATCGCTGATCAACGTTGCGCGGCTGGCCAGGTAGGCAGGGGAGACCAGACCGGCGACCGGGACCGGCACGAAGTCCGAGTCGGCGACGTACTGCGCGCGGTCTGCGTACGCCAGGCGCTCGGCCTCGGCGATCAGGTGCACGGCTTCAGGCGCCGGTTCGAGGCCCGCTGGTTTATCGGTCTTGAGCGGTTTCAGTCGGGCCAGAGTGAGGCGACTGTCGTCGCTTTCGAGTGCCTGCAAGGTGCCGAGAATCTGCGCCACGGCAATCCCGCCCGACGATGGTGGCGGCATGCCGCACACTTGCCAGCGCTTGTAGTCGGTGCACAGCGGGGCGCGTTCCTTGGCGCTATAGCCGTTGAGGTCGTTCAACGACAGGCTGCCGGGGTTGGCATTGCCTTGAACCTTGGCGACGATCTCCTGAGCAATAGGACCTTGATACAGCGCATTCGGGCCTTCTACCGCAACACGTTTGAGGACCTTGGCCAGTGCCGGGTTTTTCAGCAGCGTGCCAACGGCTTTCGGGCTGCCATCGGCATTCAGGAAGTACGCAGCCATGTCAGGGGAGCGTGGCAGGAACGGGTCGGAGGCGATCATCGTGTGCAGGCGCGGCGAGATCGCAAAGCCCTTTTCCGCCAGGGCAATCGCCGGCTCGAACAGCTTCGCCCATGGCAAACGACCGTGCTGCTTATGCGCTAGCTCCAATGCACGCAACACCCCCGGTGTTCCGACCGAACGACCACCAATCTGCGCCTCGGGGAAGGGCATGGGTTTACCGTCGGCTTGCAGGAAGAGCTTTTCAGTCGCGCCAGCGGGTGCGGTTTCGCGGCCGTCGTAGGTGCGTACTGCCTTGCCGTCCCAGAGCACGATCAACGCGCCGCCACCGATCCCGGAGGATTGCGGTTCAACCAGTGTCAGCACCGCTTGCATGGCGATGGCGGCGTCGATCGCCGAACCACCCTGACGCAGCATCTCCCGTCCCGCAGCGGCTGCCAGTGGGTTGGCCGCTGCGGCCATGTGTTTGGCAGCGTATTGGGTGTGCAGGTCGGTGCGAAACCCCGAGGCGATTTCCGGGGCCACCGGCAATGCACTGACGGACGACGAAGCGGGCGGGGCGCTGCAGGCCGCGAGGGTCAGCGCGGTGGCTAGCAGCGACAGGGCAGTCAGGCGGCAGCGACTCAAATGGAAGGTTGGGAACACGTGGGCACTCCGTCCGTGGGATAAAGAATCAACCGACTGTATCTGCGCCTCGAGTCAGCTGCAACGCTGGTCTTGTGTGTATTGATCGATGGATGGGCACCTTTGCCCTTCTTCGGCACAGGGATTTTCTGTAGGGTCGGGGGCGCGAGATGTTCGCTAATAACAAGTCCATAACAACAAGAGGCCGACATGCAGACCGAGTTCCCAACGCAGCCAAGTTACCGTTCGCAGCGCGAACAATTCGTGGCGGCAGCGACCGCAGCCGGCGCCCGGTTGACCGAATACCCGCATCCACTCAAAGGGCCGTTTGGCGAGTCCTTGAGCACTGACGTGGCGGTGCTCGGTGACCCCGGGGCAAAGCGTCTGCTGGTGATGTTGAGTGGCACCCACGGGGTCGAGGGCTTCTACGGTTCGGAGTGCCAGATCAACTGGCTGAATGAGTTCGGCAATCGCCCACTGCCCACCGATGTCGCGGTGGTGATGATCCACTTGATCAATCCCTGGGGCACGGCGTGGTTGCGTCGCGTCAACGAAGACAACATCGACCTGAACCGCAATCACCTGAACTTTGATCGGCCGTTGCCAGACAACCAGGCCTATGCAGCGCTGCACCCGATTTATGCCTTCAGCCTGTTACACGGCCCGGAGCGCGAGCGCGCCGATGCCTTGCTCACCGCGCAGTTAAGCGAGCATGGCTGGCCGGCAGTGATGTCGATTGTCGAGGGCGGTCAGCACAGTCATCCCGACGGTCTGTTTTACGGTGGGCTGGCGCCGAGCTGGTCGAACCGGACCTTGCATCAGATCATTGCGGCGCATCTCTCGCAGGCCGAGGTCGCGATGTGTTTCGACCTGCACTCCGGTGCGGGAGAGTACGGTCATCCGATGCTGCTGACCGTTACGCAAGCGGCTTACCCGGCACTGGAACAGGCGCAGGCTATTTACGGGCCGTGGCTCTACACCATTCAAACCGGCGCGCAGACCCACAGCGAAACCGGGATTGCGGCATCAGCCACTGGCTACACTTCTCAGGCGCTGCTCGATGCGCTGCCGCAGGTACGCCTGATGCCGTTTGTCATCGAGTGCGGCACTTACCCGGGAGAGGCGGTGCATGCTCATCTGCGTGACGATCACTGGTTGCACCTGCACGGCAATCCGGGGGATGCCGTGGGACGGGCGATAAAACTGAATCTTGTTGAGCAGTTCTATCCCGCCGACAGTGACTGGCAGGAAATGGTCTGGGTTCGCACCCGACAGATATGGGAAAAGGCGTTGTCGGCATTGCCCACGCTATAGTCGAGGGCTTCGGCGCTTGATGAATCCTGCGGCTCACAGAGCGATGTGAGCCGTCGGTGGGCCGGGGACTTTTCTTCAGGCATAAAAAAACGGCCTACCTTTCGGTAAGCCGTTTTTAGTACTTGGTGGCTACACAGGGACTTGAACCCCGGACCCCAGCATTATGAATGCTATGCTCTAACCAACTGAGCTATGTAGCCAAGTGGCGCGCATTATTGGCTCGTAACGATGAAGTGTCAAGCGTAAATCTAAAATATTTCTCTACGCTTTCAACCGCTTATCAACCCGCTCCATAAAAACGGATGAGTTTTCAGCTTCAACCCAGCTGAAACCGCCCGGTATTCTCGCTCAAAGCCTTGCTGCCCGAACTCAAGGTGTCCGCTGCGAGGTTCACCGCCCGTGCGCCTTCAAGCAGGCGCACGGCGGCCTGATCGACTTGCTGGATGTTGCCACTGACCTCATCGGCCGTGCTGGCTTGCTCTTCTACGGCCGTCGCGATCTGCGCCAGGGTATCGGTGACGCTTTGCACTGCGCTGGCGATTTCCCCCAGCCGTTCGCCAAGACCGGTTACCGCTTGTGCGTCGGTTTGGGCCTGGCCACAGGCGGCTTCCATCAGGCTCACGGCTTCGTTGACAGTACTGCGCAGGCTGTCGACGGTGCCGGCGATCTGTGCGGTGGAGGATTGGGTGCGCTGCGACAGGCTGCGTACTTCATCGGCGACCACCGCAAAGCCCCGGCCTTGTTCGCCTGCGCGGGCGGCTTCGATGGCGGCATTGAGCGCCAGCAGGTTGGTCTGCTCGGCCACGCCGCGAATGGTGTCCACCACCAGTTGAATCTGCTGCCCTTGTTCGCTGACCCGGCCAAGGGCGGCGGCAGTGTCGTTCAGGCGTTGATTGAGCTGCTGAATGCTCGCTGTGGTGCGTTGGCTGTCGCGGCTGCTCTCGGCAGCAATGCGCTGGGTCTGCTGAGCGCTGCCTGAGGCGTGTTCGCAACTCTGGGCGACCCCTTGCGAGGTTGCGGCCAGTTGCGTGGCCGCAGCAGCGATCTGGCTGATCTGCAACTGTTGGGCTTCGACTTCGCCCAGTGCCTCGCTGGCGTGAGTATTGAGGGCTCGCACCGCGTTGCCCAGTTGCAGGGTTTCGTGATCGACCCCCAGCAGGCTGGTGCGCAGTTGCACCACAGCAACGTTGAGCGCGGCGCTGATCGCTGCCAGCTCGTCGCGACCGTGCACAGGCACTTGCAGGCTCAGGTTGCCGTCACGCAGGGCTTCGGCGAGCAGCGTAATGCCGCTGGCGCTACGGCGGATCGAAGCTTGCAGGCAGATGAACAAATACAGCGCGGCCAGCAGCAGGCAACCGAGGACGCTCGCCACCAGAATGAACTGGCGAATGGCCGAGCCGTGGTAGTAGTCCAGACGCTGATCCAGTGACACCAGCGATTGCTGGCGCAGCGAGGCGAGGTCAGAGAGGAGGGCGTCGAGGTTGCGTTCGAAGTCTTCCGGTTTGAGCGTGATGCTGGCGCCGAACATGCCGTCATCCAGGCCTTTCAGTCCGGCGTCCAGATGTTTGAGGCTGTCGTGGTATTGCCCGGCCCAGGCCTGCAATGCACTGGGCAGCCGTGCTTCGAGCAGGCTGCCAGTCTTGATCAGTTGCTCGCGAGCGTCGCCAATGCGGCCACGCAGGTCGCGCAGTTGCAGACGGCTTTGCAGTGAGAACTGTCCGGACACTACCGATGCCTGGCCGATGCTGGCGAGGCGTCCGACCCGTTCGATCAGGTCGGGCGCGTGCTGGGTCGAGATCTGCGTCAGCAGGTAGGTTTCCAGCCAGGGAGCCAGGGTCAGGCGGTTATCCATGGCGATCTGTTCGCGCAATGCTTGCAGCGCACTGAGGGCCGCAGTGAAACGTTCATAGCCATCCGGCCACCAACCGACGCTGCTCAGGCTTTTCGAGTCCAGACTATTGAGCGCGGTTTGCAGGGTTTGATAGCGACTGAGGGTATCAGCCTCGGCCCCCTCGGTTGTCAGCGCATGGCCCAGATCGTTTACGGCCTGATTCAGAGCAGGCTGCACTGCATCGAACGCAGCCATCGCAGCGACGGTGGCCGGTGTTGGCTGGCGATTGGTTTCGGTGGCGCGCCAGCGGGCGGCGCGGTCGCGTTGGGCGGCGAGCAGGTTGTCCAGCGCGTCGAGGGCAATCAGCTGGCGTACACCGGCACGCTCGCCGGCGATCAGGCTGAGCTTGTCGCGGTAATCCTGGCCAATCATCCACAGGCTGCCCGCCAGCGGCAGGATAAACAGCAGAAACAACAACTGAAACTTGCGGGCGAAACCGAAACGCCCAAGCAGTCCAATCCCCGGTGCCAGAAAAGCCTGCATGCCCGACTACTCCTCTGGGCACCACGCACCAATGGCGTGCGGTCGCGGCGTTATGGCCGCACCCTGTGCCCTCATAAAAGGCCTCGAAAGTTCACCTCGGTGGGTCATGTGGGACCGGCGCTGTGGTGAAACTTCCCATTCTCGATCCCCTTTGTAAGGGGCCGCGTTGAAGGGGATAAGCAAGGCAAGATTCAGACCATGGCACTGCGCTATTACCTAACGGTCGACAATCCAGAGGTCGTTAGCAGGCTAAGGGGATGGCGTTGCTGCACCGAAAGATGGCACATTGGCGCACCTGCAAGTGCTCTCCTTTACGCGGTATGGAAACTCTCATGGCTACCAGTAACGCTCAAACTGTCGCATCGCCGGCACTCGCGACTTCGCAAAGCAGCCCGTTGGTCATGCGAATCATCGGCGCGGTGGCGCTGGCGCATTTGATCAACGACCTGATTCAGTCGGTGCTGCCGTCGATCTACCCGATGCTCAAGGCCAATTACGGGCTGACCTTCACCCAGGTTGGCCTGATTACCCTGACCTTTCAGCTCACAGCGTCGTTGTTGCAGCCATGGGTCGGTTACTACACCGATCGCCATCCCAAGCCATATCTGCTGCCGGCAGGAGCGATCTGCACCTTGGTCGGCATTTTGATGATGTCTCAGGTCGGCAGTTTTCCGTTGATTCTGTTGGCCGCGGGATTGATCGGAGTCGGCTCCTCGACCTTTCACCCGGAAGCTTCTCGCGTGGCACGGTTGGCCTCGGGCGGGCGTTTTGGGTTGGCGCAATCGACCTTCCAGGTCGGTGGCAACGCCGGCTCGGCATTTGGACCGCTGCTGGCGGCGGCGATCATCATTCCGTTCGGTCAGGGCAATGTCGCCTGGTTCGGATTGTTCGCAGTGTTTGCGCTGGTGGTGCTGTATGGCATCAGCCGCTGGTACGCCAACCACTTGAGCCTGTTCAAGCTCAAGCAAGGCCAGGCGGCGACTCACGGGCTGTCGAAGGGCAGGGTGGTGAGCGCGTTGGTCGTGTTGGGGCTGCTGGTGTTTTCCAAGTATTTCTACATGGCCAGCTTCACCAGTTATTTCACGTTCTACCTGATCGAGAAGTTCGACCTGTCGGTGGCCAGTTCGCAACTGCACCTGTTCCTGTTTCTCGGAGCGGTCGCGGCGGGGACGTTTTTTGGTGGGCCGATTGGCGACAAAGTCGGCCGTAAAGCGGTGATCTGGTTCTCGATCCTCGGTGTTGCACCGTTCACCTTGATCCTGCCTCACGTCGACCTGTTCTGGACCAGCATCTTGAGCGTAGTGATTGGCTTCATCCTGGCCTCGGCATTCTCGGCCATCGTGGTTTACGCGCAAGAACTGGTGCCGGGTAATGTCGGCATGATCGCCGGGGTGTTCTTCGGCCTGATGTTCGGTTTCGGCGGGATTGGTGCGGCGCTGCTGGGGCATCTGGCGGATATTCACGGCATTGAATACGTGTACAGGCTGTGTTCGTTCTTGCCGCTGTTCGGAGTGCTGGCGATCTTTTTGCCAAGGACCCGAAAAGCCTGAGCAGAACCCTCGTGAGGCCAAGGCGCTGACGATTCCGTCGGCGCTTTTTTTTGCGTTCAGATTCGCCACGTCACCGGGAAAAGCGACGGGATCGTGGATAAATAGGGGGCGTTATCAAGGGGCTCTAAACAGGTATTCATGAAAACTCGCGACTGAAACAACATCCGAACCCAGTCCCTTAAATAGGTCGTGCCATTTGAAAAATGCGACCAGGTCTATAGCCGGCAATGTCCATCTAGTTGCCAGGAGGGGCAATCAGGCAATGCACCTGGGTTGCTTTTTAGCGCAAATCTGTACATTGAGTTTCCTTGCATTTACCCAATAATCGGGCACCTCCTACGCCCATCCCGCGGGGGGTTCAATCACCACAGGAAGACACTTGTGAGCATCCATACCCGTACTAAACGATTGACGGTTCCACAACTGGTCGCGATGAAGGGCCAACAGAAAATCGTATCCCTGACGGCGTATTCCAGTTCTATTGCCAAGCTGATCGACCCTATCGTCGATTTCATTCTGGTCGGTGACTCCACTGCAATGGTCGGCTATGGCCGGGCCTCGACACTGAGCATGCAGCTTGAAGAAATCATCGGCCACACCCGGGCCGTGGTTGACAGTACACGTCTGTCCTGTGTCATCGCCGACATGCCTTTCGGCAGCTATCAGGAATCCAACGAACAGGCCTTTCGCAATTGTGCCCAGGTCCTGGCGCGCACCGGTTGCGATGCTGTCAAGCTGGAAGCCAACAAGGCCCTGTCGGGTACCGTTGAATTCCTGGTGGCACGTGGTATTCCGGTCATGGCTCACGTCGGGCTGATGCCGCAGTTCGTCAATGTCATGGGTGGTTTCAAGGCTCAGGGTCTGTCCGCCGAAACCGCTGCGGTGATTGCCGAGGATGCCCGGGCCAACCTCGAGGCCGGAGCTTTCGGCCTGCTGCTCGAAGGTGTGGCCGAAGGTCTGGCCCGGCAAATCACCCTGGATTCGAAAATGCCCACCATCGGCATCGGAGCTTCACCGGCTTGCGACGGCCAGGTGCTGGTGACTGAAGACGTGCTGGGCTTGGGCGGTGAGCAGGTGCCGCGCTTCGTCAAACAGTACGCCGATGTCGGCGCGATGATTCGCGACGCTTGCGAGCGTTTTGCCGAAGAGGTGCGTCATGGCCGCTTCCCTGAAGCGCGGCATTGCTATGGGCTCTAGGTATGTCTAGTGCTCTTCGCCGATAGCCTGGGCCAGTTTCTTCAGGGCCAGRGGAATATCCTTGCTCCAGTCGAGGGTGTAGCTCAGGCGCAAATGATGCCGCCAGGCCCCCTGCTGGCTGAAGATTTCCCCGGGGGCGATGACGATGCGCTGAGCCAGCAAGCGCTCGAACACCCGCCGCATGTCCGCTGAGTGTCTGGCCTCGAGCCAGAAGGTCGCGCCGCCTTGGGGGGCGACCACCCGCAACTGGCCATCGGCGTGTTCCTCCAGCAGGGCCTTCATGCGTTTCATACGGTCCAGCAACATGGCTCGCAGCACCATCAGATGCTGATCGATGCGCTTGGAACTGAAGAGTTTGGCGATCGCTTTCTGACGGATCGGCGACAGGCGAAATGCCCGTTCCAGGAATAGCCGATGCAACTGCGGCCCGTGCCGACGACACAGGACATAACCGTAGGGCGCTTCCGAGCCGATGATCTTGTCGAAGGTCGAGAACACCAGCAGTTTTTCCGGATCGGCAAAATCGCGATAGCGGGCGGGGTTGGGGGAAAAGCAGAACTCACCGTAGCTGTCGTTTTCGAACAGCCAGACATCCCGCTCCGCCAGCCAGCGACAGATCTGCTGTTTATCCTGTGCTGGCATCAGGTTGCCTTGGGGAATGTTCACGGTCGACGACAGCACCGCCAGCCGGACGGGCTCACGCCTGAGCAGCTCACTGAGCGCGGGCAGGTTGAAACGTCCATCCTCGCCGAGGGGCACTTCGATCACGCGGATCTTCGCCGCCTGCAACTGGCGCAGGATTGCCCACGAGCAAGGTGATTCCACCAGCGCCACAGTGCCACTCAGATTCAGCGCACTGAGGGACAACTCCAGCACACTGCGCAGGTCCGAGCCGATATACACATGCTCGGCCTGCCAGAAGCGGTGAGTGGAACTGGTGTAGCGATCGGCCAGAGCGCCGCGCAGCTCGGGCTCGCCGAACGGCTGATAGAGCGGTGCATGGGAGCGTGGGTACTGCCGGGCCAGTTCGCGCTCCATCATCAGTAGCGGGTTTTCCAGCGACAACAGCATCGCTGGCGCATCGCTGCTAAGGGCCAGCATCCCTGGCTGGCGTGCGTTTGAGAACACCTTGTCGAGCAAGTTGGGCGAGTCTTCACTCAATAATGGTGCCGGCATCGCCTTGGTGAAGTAACCGAACTTGGGTTTGGCATAGATCCGCCCCTCGTCTTCGAGAAGCGAATAGGCGTACTTGGTCGTCGACACTGACACGTTCAGGCGCTGGGCCAGTTGCCGCAAGGATGGCAATTTCTGCTCAGGTTTCGAATGGGCGGTCTCGATCAACTCGACGAGATAGCGGTACACCGCCTGATAGACGAAGGAAGTGCCTTTATTTGTATCCATGTTCACTTACTGTCATCCCTGTGCGCCCACCTCATGACAACGCTGCCGACCTGGCGTGGTGTGCCTGAGGCGTGTTGTGCTGAAGGGATGTTTGCGCTGGAATCAGAAATATAGTCACCCCCGTATACACTTTAATGTTGGCTACTCTTTTTTCAGGTCTTGATGCGCGGTTTGTCCCGGTTCCTGTAGATAAGTCATCCAGAGAGTGAATCACGGATTTTCTCGTGCTGAAAATAAAAAGTGAGAATTCGTGAACTGAGAATACACACTGCATGCACACCGATAAGTGGCGAGGTAGTCATGCAGATCATCCGCCGGAAAGCCGTTTGCAAAAAGCTGGGAGGCATCAACCCTTCAACGCTCTGGCGTCTTGAGCGTAACGCCCATTCCTTCCCAGCTTCCGTGCAATTAAGCGGTGGGGTAGTGTGCTGGTTTGAGCATGATCTCGATCTTTGGCTCGAATCTAAAGCTACCTGGACCTCAACCAGGGAGGGCATTAAAAATCGCTGACTACTTCAGGCCTTCCCAAGGTCAACGGATTCCTGCACCAAGGGTCATTCTGGCGTCGGCGCCAACACCCCAACTCCCAAATCATTAAAATTCCATTGCTTCGGTGGAAGTATTCCGCTCGCCCGTGTTAGCCAAGATAGGCCGTTTTTGAACCACGCCTGACTCTCCGTTCCCGCAGGCGGCGCATGCCATCGGCCGTCGCGCAAGAAAAACGCAAGAGTGACTGGAATCGTGCATTTTTAATCATTTTTAATCATTTTCATTTTTTAACTATATATATAGTCATTGCTTCCATAGCGAATTCTTTGCGCCATATCGAATCTACACCAAAAAGGAATTTACATAATGACCTCTAACGAAAGAGTGTTTTGGGCTAGCGCTGCGCGTCATGTGAAAGGAAAAGATTTTATTGATGCAGTCCAGGTCAAACAATGGATCAAGAACTTAGTGGTTTCGCTGGTCGGCCTGGCCATGTGAGATACGGGAACGGAACAGCAAATGAAAACCTGAACATTCTTTCCGTATTCTGCGCATTTTGTTTGCGCCGCCTCGTCAATTTACGGTTCCTGCAATCGACGATGTTTTTTGTAGTCAAATCCAACTGGAGAAGTAATATGTCCGTCAATCTCGTCATCAGCTTTAATGTAAAAGAAGAAAAGCTGCAATCGTTCAAGGACATCATGAACGACGTGAAGATCAATCTGCCGAAGGTGGACGGTTGCCAAACGGTCAAGATCCTCAACCACTTGGAGGATCCACTCGCGTTCACGCTAGTGGAAGCCTGGGATTCGCGTGAAATGCACGGCACCCACGTCGACCAGATGATCTCGAGCGGTCAGTGGAGCGTCATCGTCGAGCATCTGAGCAGTGCGCCGGTCAGCGGCTACTTCAGCGAAGTTTGATGCCGTAACGTCAGCGGCAGGGCGCGTGCGGCGAGTCCGGCCGCGCCTCCGGCGCCATCTCGGGCATACACGCGCTATTTGCTGTTATGTATTTTCTGCTATTTTCCTGGATATCCTCTTCGGTCCCGAACGTCCTACACGCTTGGGCAGCAGCATGTCGCGCTGCTGGATACCGTCCTGTCCAAATGGGGCGGCCAATTTGTTGAGAAGCCATAGCCATGACACTCGAAGTAGTACCGGCGGCGCTTTATTCGATGCGCAACGTAAAGCCTATCCTCGCTGACGGTAGCTCGTCCATTCTCCATAAAACGCTTGAAACGAACCTGGAAGACAAGGCGATCTATATCGCCACGCCGTTGATCGTCTACATCAAGCAGGGCAAGCAGATTATTCGCGACTATGACGCCATGGCCAATGTCGTCGACGAGAATCATTTGATTTTCCTCTCCAAAGGCGTTTACACGGTATCGGACTACGTCACTGGCAGCGATATCTTCGAGGCGGTGCTGCTGTTTTTCGACGACAAGCTGATCGCCAAATACCTGTCGCGCGCGGCCGGCACAGGCAATTCGCATACGGACGGCCTGCAGAAAAACGTGCACGGCACTTATACCCTGCACGCCAATGAACAGATTCAGCGCTATATCGATTCGCTGAATTATGTCTACAAGGGCGCGGAGGGCTCCGATGCGCTGCTGGAATTGAAACTGCTCGAACTACTGCACCTGATCGCCATCCAGGACAAGTCCTTCCGTTTCCTGCGCGAGCTGTCCTGCGGCGGCAGCCGCAAACGCCGCCTCATCACCGATTTCATGGAGCAGTACTATTCGCACAAGCTGAAGATTGAAGATTATGCCCTGCTGACGGGGCGCAGCGTGTCGACCTTTATCCGCGACTTCAGGCGCAGCTACAACACCACTCCGAACCGCTGGATCATCGAAAAAAAAGTCGACATCGCGCATCAGCTGTTGACGGCTAAAAATTACTCCGTCACCGACGCGGCTGCGGAGGTGGGATATGAAAATACCTCCCACTTCATCAAGGTCTACAAGCAACGGTACGGTGTCACGCCGAAGAAAGCCAAGACCTTCGCGGCAGAACTGTAGCGCGACAAGGCCCAAGCCCCCCCGCTGCCGCGACAGGGTGTTGTTGGGCGTGGTTGTAGGCGCCGACTAAATTTTGACCCGGGTGGCCGATTCTGTTGAAAAAGTCGATCTGCCCAAACTGCCCGATCATTGACTGGTGAAAACGCCTTTTTTGCACGCTGCTACGTAAAATCCGAGTCCGGAAGCCTCTGCCAAAAGTAAATATTTCAATCCCGGACGCGTACTTTTTGATGCGCAGACCATGACCGACTTTTTCAACAGAATCGGTCGATTCCGGCCTGTCACAACAGGCGGCTCCCGACCGAAAGCCCTCATCCATAATGCACGCGGCTGACTGCGTCAGAGTGTTTGGATGCGCTATTGGGGCAAGCCATTGCTCATGTTGAAGTCAAACGTATTCCCAGGGAGCGGATACCCAGTGCTGCGACCGCTGTATGACGTTTTGTCAGTCAATCTGTATCTAACGTTCCCCCCTTTGACCGCCCTACTATCGCAGCCATGGTCTTGGCGGTTCCCTATGCGTATGACGCGCTGCGACTCGGCTGCGCGCGCTATCTGCTCTACCTTGCCTGGCAAGCGGTCAAGTCCAACACGCCGACCACGGCAGCATGCTGGCGCAATCCATCGTGCTTGGTTTTACGCAGATCGTCATTAGCGTGAGCGTCAACGCGCTGATTGCCGTCATGGCTGGCTCCATCGCGACATTTCTCGCCAGCAGGCCCGTGTGGCAGATCGTGCAGCGCTGGCTGATGGGGACGGTCCTCGCGGGCTGGCCGTGCGCATGGCCGTCGAAGGGCGGCGCTGAACCGGGCTGTTTGCGGTTGGCGCGGCGCGGTAAACCTGAGTCGCCCGGATTTGAGAGCGGCCCCTGTGCATCGCGCCAGACGCACTAGAAAAAGATCCGAGCGGGTTATCGAAAGCCCCTGACCAACCACCCTGAACGATAAGGACATGAAATGTTGCGCATATTGGGTAAGGCATCGTCGATCAATGTACGAAAGGTACTTTGGGCATGCGCCGAAATCGAAATCCCCTTTGAGCGGGAGGACTGGGGTTCTGGCTTCAAGTCGACGCGCACGCCCAAATTCATTTCGCTGAACCCCAACGCAATGGTGCCGGTGATCCTGGACGACGACTTCGTGCTCTGGGAGTCAAACTCGATCATTCGGTATTTGGCGTCCCGCTATAACGGAGGTCATTTTTACCCGGTCCAACCGAGAGCAAGAGCGCGGGTGGACCAATGGATAGACTGGCAAGCGTCGGACCTCAACAAATCGTGGACGTATGCCTTCATGTCGTTGGTCAGGCATTCGCCTGACCATCAGGACAGCAGAGCCTTGGCAGCCGCTTGCAGCCTGTGGTCAAGGCACATGGAGATCCTGAATCGACAACTCGAATCAACAGGAGCCTACGTTTGTGAAGACGGGTTTTCTCTCGCAGACATACCGATAGGCCTGTCGGTTAACCGGTGGTTTGAAACACCGCTCGATCATCCAGACTTTCCTGCCGTAAGTGCCTATTACGAACGGTTGAGTCGTCGACCTGGCTACCTCCTGCATGGAAGAAACGGGACTCCGTAATCATTCAGCATGGTGTCAGGCGGCGCCAGGGACATTTGTTCCCATGCCCGACGGCAGAAACGGCCGAATTTCGTCGATTTCCGCCGTGTCAAGGCGCAACTCCGAGGCTGCAATCAGCCCGTCTACTTGTGAGGGACGGCGGGCACCGACAATAGCGCCCGTGACTACCGGTTTGCGAAGTACCCAGGCGATGGCAACCGCCGCAGCGCTCACCCCGTGCCTTTCTCCGATGCGTGCCATAACTTCAACCAATGCCAGGTTCGCACTCAAACGGGGCTCCTGGAAGTCAGCACTTCGGGCCTTACGCCAATCGTCTTCGGGCAGTTGCAAGATGCGTTCGCGTGTCATGCTGCCGGAAAGTAGCCCCGATTGAAGTGTGGAATAGGCAAGGACACCCATCCCGGCCCGCTCACAGAATGGCAGGACATCCTTCTCGATGTCTCGCATCAAGGCGGAGTACGGCGGCTGGAGCGAAACGATCTCTGTCACCGCCTGTGCCCGCTTGAGTTGAGCGACATCGAAATTCGATACACCGATAGCGCGAATTTTTCCTTGATCGCGCGCGGCAGCCAAAGCCGAAAGCGCCATTTCAATACCTTCACTGCTTGCGTCGGCAGGAAAAGCAGGCCAGTGGATCTGATAAAGATCGATAGTCTCGACTTGAAGCCGGCGCAAGCTTGCGTCGATCTCGGCGAGCAAGGATTGGGGGGCCAGTGAGTGCGAAATCGCCTTCGTGACCGGGTCCCAGACCAAGCTGCCTTTGGTGAACACCAAAGGACGCCGCGAGACCGGCACCCGACGCAGCAATTGCCCCACTAATTGCTCCGCATGGCCCAAGCCATAAACCGCAGCGGTATCAATCCAGTTCACGCCGCGTTCGACGGCATACTCAAGTGCGCCCAGGCTGTCCTTGTCATCCTGCGCTCCCCAACTGTACTCCCAACCGGTGCCGGCGATTGCCCATGTCCCCAGACCAATAGGCGAAATCAGAAAATCCGATGAACCAAKACGATTCCGTTGCATAGCGACCTCTCCACAAATGATGTGAGAAGTATCCGAGAGAGATCTCACGACGATAAGATAAGTAATCGCATTTGAACTACTGAACGACATTCATGAGTCAGCCCCCCGATCTATCTGAACTCGATGCCTTTGCCGCCGTTGCTCGCCATCGCAGCTTTCGCRAGGCCGCCGACGAGCGTGGCGTTTCGGCTTCCGCGTTGAGTCACGCGATGCGAGCGTTGGAGGCGCGCCTGGGCATCCGACTGCTCAACCGAACCACTCGTAGCGTAACCCCGACCGAAGCCGGCCAGCAGCTATTGGCGACGCTGCTCCCGACCCTGCAGCAGGTTGCCGATACATTGGCGCAATTGACCTCGATGCAGGAAGTGCCCACTGGCAAACTTCGACTCAACGTGGCGCGTCCGGCGGCTCGCATCGTGTTTGCGCAAGTGCTCGCGCCCTTCGTAGCCAGGTATCCACGCATTCAGTTGGACCTGATCACCGATGATGGATTGACCGATATCGTGAACGACGGGTTTGACGCTGGAGTCCGCTTTGGTGAAAGCCTGGCCGGCGACATGATCGCAGTCCCTGTCGGCGCACCTCAATCGTTCGTGACCGTTGCTGCGGATAACTATCTGGACGCGAAGGGGGTCGCACGCGCACCCCGCGACTTGCTCGACCATGCGTGCATTGCCAGACGTTTTCCCAGTGGAAAACTTTACGCTTGGGAATATCAAGCAGACGGTCAACCGATACGGTTGTCAGTCACAGGCCCGCTCATTCTGGAAGACGATGCGCTGATGATCCAAGCGGCGAAAGATGGCGCTGGTATTGCCTATGTCTACGAGGAACTGGCGCGCGACGATATCCGGAACGGGCATCTCAGAGAAATACTCCAGGAATGGAAGGCACCGCCAAGCCGATTCTTTCTTTATTACTCCAGCCGGCACCATGTGCCCCCAGCCTTGAAAGCGCTCATCGAATTCATCAGAGCGGGTGACTTGCGAACCTGATTCAGAACCATCGCGACCGGTTGAATCCACAGCCGAAAGTGGTCCCGCCAAGCAACTGGCCGATCCCACTTGCTCGCAAGCTCGACCCTATAAAGGATGGCCGGCATTGATCCAGCTCTCGGTCTGCTCCTGGTTGGCCGAGACCGTCGATACTTTCCTTGCTTCGGTCAGAACGTCGCAATTCCGAACATGCGTTATCTGCTGTGTCGTACAAAGCACTTCCCGGTGGTTTCTTGTTATCCTGACCGCCTTCTTTCATGGACGAATACCGAGACAAGCCATGGCTAGCCTCACCCCGTCATGCCTCGGGAAGATGCTTCAGGGGCTGCTCTTTGCCCTGATTGGTATCGGCTTGTTGGGCATTGTCGTCAATCTCACGCTTGAACGACGCGAATTCCTCGCCCACGCACAGACCGCCGATGGCATCGTCAGCCACTTGAATGCCGGTGGTTCGCATCCCGAAAT
>NZ_JBFTLU010000034.1:0-16889 GCF_056396605.1 Pseudomonas sp. 05T35 | reverse complement strand
GTCTCAAGGTCCAGATCGGGGTTCTCGCTGACCAGTTCCAGGTCGAAACGAAAGGTCTGGCTGATGCCTTCGGTGCCAGTGAATGACAGCACTTGCAGGTCACCCTGGAAGTCAGCCACGGTCAGGCTGAAATGGGTTTCGTTAGAAGGGTTGAACATTGCTTGCTCCCTGTTCGGTAGTCATCCGTTGCGCCGATGCAGCCAGCGTTGCAGCCAGGAGGAAGTGGCGCCTAGGGCGTCACGCAGTTGTGCGGCAGTCACGGTGCGTTGCGCCGCATCGAAAGCCAGCGCCGTGCGCAGCGCCGGCCAGCAGTGTTTCGGTAGGTGCTTGGGTGCCTGCAGTTCTCGGTCCAGGCGTTCGTCGCGGGCCTGGGTCGACGGCAAGCGGCGGTACGGGTGTTTGCCGCCCGCCAATTCATAAATCACGCAGGCCACTGCGAAGAGGTCGGCGCTGGCGGTCAGCGCTGCGCCTTCCAGCAGTTCCGGCGCGGCATAGCCCGGGGTCCAGGCGTTGAAACGGCTGCGGCTCAAATGCGGCAGGCCGGGCAATACGCCCTCCTCGGCCTGGCCGAGGCCGAAGTCGAACAAACGCACGCCCTCCTCGCTGAGCATCACGTTGCTCGGTTTCAAATCACCGTGCAGCACGCCGCGACCGTGGGCATAGGCCAACGCGTCGAGCAGCGGCAGCGCGATGTCACGCAATTCTCGCCACGGCAGGCCCAGGGGCCGTTCGCAGAGCAGTTTGTCCAGGGTCAGCCCGCGCATCAGTTCCATGGTGATGAAGGCGCGCTGGCACTCGGTGTCCACTTCGAAGCTGTGCAAACGCACCACGTTCAAGTGGCGCAGGCGCCGGGTCAGGGCGAACTCGCTGTAGAGCAAGGCACTGGCGTCCGGCGATTCGGCAAATTCTTCGCTGAGGATTTTCAGCGCTATATACGGGTCGGGGTCACCGAATTGTTCGTGCAGCAGGTCCCGTGCGCGATACACCGCGCCCATGCCACCGGCACCGAGCAAACGCTCGATGCGGTAACGCCCCGCCAGCACGTCCGGCAACGCACCAACGCTGGCCCGGGTCGGCGCCACGGCACGCGGCATCGCATGGGATTTGGCGAAGGCAAAGTAGGTCAGGTTGGCGGCTTCCTCGTCGCTGACCAGCAGTTCGTCGAGCACCGGATTGAGTTCACTCATTGGCGGATCACCACGGCAGTCAGGTTGTCCCGCGCCGAACCGCGCAACGCGCCGTCGAACAAGCGTTCCAGCGCCACGTGCGGCGCGGTCAGGCTCAAGGCGTTGCCCAGCGCGTCGCTGCTCAAGCCCTGGTACAAACCGTCGCTGCACAGCAGAAACGCGTCACCGGGATAGACCTCGAGTTCGAGCACGTCCAGGGTCAATTGCTCGCTGGCCCCGACCGCACGGGTCAAGGCGCTGGCGGCCGGATGAGCCCGGGCTTGCTCGACGCTCATCTGTTGTTCGTCGATCAGTTGTTGCATCAGCGAATGGTCCTTGGACAGCTGATACAAGCGCTGCCCACGCCACAGGTAACAACGGCTGTCGCCGGCCCAGATACAGGCCGCGCGATTGCCGTCCACCAACAACGCCACCACCGTGCTGCCCATGATGCTGTCATGGCGCCCGGCGGTGACGGTCAATTCCTGGCCCAAACGACGGTTGAGCCAGTGCAGGCACTGGCGCACGCCTTTGAGCCGCTCGTCGAAGCTGTCTTCGACGGGCAATTCCGCCAGGCTGGCGACGATCAACTGGCTGGCGATGTCGCCACCCTGATGACCGCCCATGCCGTCCGCGACCACCCACAGGCCATGCTCCGGGCTGTCGAGGAAAGCATCTTCGTTGCGCGCCCGAACCTTGCCCGGATCGGTACGCGCCGCGCTACGCCAGGGGCTGGCAACCAGCATCAGAGCTGCACCGGCATACGGAAGGTGCGCAACACGCCCATGTCGAACGGGTTCGGCGTGCGCTGGCTCATCAGCAGGTAGTTGGCGCGCAGGCCACCCACATCAGCCTTGAGCACCAGCACGTCGCGACCGGTCAGGTATTCGGTCTGCATCAAATCGAACAGACGGAACAGCGACCATGGGCCGGTGTTTTTCTCGATGCCGATCGGCCGGCCGGCCATTTTTTCGAGGACCAGGCTGGTGCGACCGTCTTCCGCGTCGGTTGGCCATTTGAAGGCCACCGGCACGATCGGGCCATGTCGGTATTCCATGGTCTTGTCGCCAAAGCGGAACTCGGAACGGCTGACAGCCGGGTCGAGGGTGTACGGCTCCAGTTTGAACTGCACCTGCGGCTCGGCCGGGTTTTCGGCAAAGAAGCTTTGGCGGATCACTTGTGCCGCGGCCATCTGGTCGAGGTAGACCTTGGACATCGGCAGGCTGTGACCGTCGATGCTGCGCAGGCGGTAGTTGCCCGGATCGCCGCTGACGAATGGACGCATGTAGGTGTCGAAGAAGCGATCGGCAATACCCTGCGCCTTGAAGAACTCGCGGAAGTCGCTGATCGCAACGTCGCTGGTGCTGTGGGCGTTGAACGGGTAACGCTTGTTGATCGCCTTGCCATAGAAGCTGTACAGCTCGCTCTGGTAGCGCTGGTTGAGGTACTGGTAGGAATCGTTGAGCACCAGACGCCAGGTGTCTTCGGCCAGGACGTTGAACCACACGCTGATCGGGCGCGGCAGGCGACCCGAAGCGTTGCGCAAGTTGCTCAGCGCATCGCGCTGGCCGCTCATGCGGGTCTTGGCCATTTCGAACGCGGCCTGATCCGGGGCACTGGCACGCGCCAGGCTGGACAGTTGCAGTTGCAGGTCGTTCAGCGCTTGCAGCGCCGGGGTCAGGTCGGCAGCCGGGCCGTTGTTGTCATCGAGCAAACGGTGCAGCGGTTCGAAGCGCCGTTGCAGGGATTTCTTCGCGGTATCCGGCAGGTTCTTGGTCAGGGCTTCCGACGCCTTGCCCGCTGCAGCGGCGGCGAGCTTGCCGAGTTTTCCACCCTTGGCACCCAGTTTGTCAGCGACGTCGGCGGCTTCATCAGCGCTCTCGGCGATCACCGGGAAACGGGTGTTCTCGCGCACTTCCACCAGCATTTGCAGGATCGGCGAGTTGGCAGACGTCAGCCCAGCCAGTTGCTCAGCACCTTCACCGGCGTCGTTGATTGGTCGCAACGCCACCTGGCCGACCGCTTCGCTCCAGAAGTTGGCGTAGTCGCGGAAGTACAGTTGCTCCAGTTCGACCATCAGGCGGCGCAAGTCCATGCCGCTCATGCCCGAGCCTTCGCCCAGCACCCAGTTGTCACGCAGGATGTCGGTGACCAGTGCAGAGCCCTGGACCGAGAAGTACTGCTGATAACCCTGTTGGGTGTAGAACCCCGGTATCACGTAGTCGGTGCCGACGAACAGTGCGCCCTGCGGACCGAGGTGTTGGCTGAAGCGGTAATCCGGCAGGTTGCGGGCCTGCTCGCGCAGCATCCGGTAGACCACGGTGGCCAGCGATTCGCTGCGCAGTACCTGACGCGCCTGGGCAACCAATGCATCGTTGAGCGGGTAGATAAACGGCTGCTTGAGCAGACGCTCGAAGTGCCCATTCAGACCGTTCTGCACCGCGGTGTTGCCGGTGTAACGGACCGACCAGTCCTGAGCCACCCAATCTTTCAGCCACGCCGGATCGCGGCGATCCTTCATGTTCAGCATCAGGTAGGCGCGCAGGCTGTTAATCAGGCGATCGCGGTCGCCCATGTTGCTGCGAATCTGCCCTTCGAGCAGTTGCGCTACGCGTGGCAGCAACTGGGTTTCAAGTTCACGCTGGTACGCGTCCTTGACCACCGGGTTGCTCTCTTGCCCCTGATACAGACCACCGCGCTCGAACATCGACACATCGCCTTTAGGCGGGAACACCTTGGTCGCTTCATAGCTGGTATCGAGGGTTTTAAGCACGCCCATCGCGTCATCACGAGCGGTCAGCGCCGAGCGTTGCTGGGTCCAGGTTTGCGCCAGCGAACGCAGGTGTTCCAGGCGCTCGTAGTTGGCCGAGAAACCCGTTGCCCAGAGCAAACCGAACAGCCCCAGCGCCGCCAGTGCACCGACGTACAACGCACGCTGCCCCCAATGGATGCGGTTGCGTTCGCGCTTGTCCAGACCGGCCAGATCGGCCTCGGGGAAAATCACCCGGCTGAGCACGTGGTGGATGAACCGCGAACGACCGCTGCGCAAGGTCGGCAGCACGCCGCTGTCGATACCCAGGCTGGCGCCAATGCCGGYGGTGCTCTGGTCCATCTGTTGCTTCAGGTGCGGCGCGCTGGTCAGGTAGAAACCGCGCAACTGGCTGACGCGCTGGTAGCGGTTGCCGGTGAACGCCATGTCGACGAACAGGCACAGGCGCTCGCCGATCTGCCCCAGTTGATGCGGGAAGTCGAGAATGCGACCACGGCGCTGGGTGTCGCGCTCCTGGTGCATGCGCATGATCACCTGGCTGTTGAGGCGACGCAGCAGCTCTTCGAACTCTGCGCGCAGCACGGCCACGTCGGTGCCGCTTTGCTCTTTGCGGAAGCTGGTGCCAAGCACCTGATCGCTTTCTTCGCGGGTCAGTTGATCGAAGAACTCGTCGAAGCCCAGCAACTGGTCGGCCTTGCTCAGCACCAGATAGATCGGCAGGTCGACGTGCAGTTTTTGATGCACGTCTTGCAGGCGCGCACGCACCTGACGCGCCAGGGTGTCGAGGTCTTGCTCGGTGCCACTGAGCAGCAATTCAACTGGAATGGTCACCAGCACGCCGTTCAACGGACGGTTGCGACGACGCTTGCGCAGCAGGTCGAGCAAGGTGGTCCAGGCACTGCCGTCGACATCCACGTCCGGCTGGGTCAGGTAACGCCCGGCGGTGTCGATCAGCACGCCGTGGTCGGCGAAGTACCAGTCGCAATGGCGGGTGCCGATGGTGTCGCGGGTGAGTTTGCGGTCGATCTTGTTGATCGGAAACTCAAGGCCCGAGAAGTCCAGCAGGCTGGTTTTGCCGCTGCCCTGTGGCCCGATCAGCAGGTACCACGGCAGATCGTTGCGCCAGCGTTCGCTACGGCCGCGATACAGGCTGGAGGTTTTCAAGGTGCGCAGCGCGTCTTTGAAACGCGCACGCAGCTCCTTTTGTTCCTCGTCGATCAGTTCTTCGCGGCGAATACGGTCCTGGCCGTCTTCGGTTTCTTCGGCGGCTTTTTTGCGCACACCGGCGCGCCAGCTGACGAAGACCATGGTCAGGCCCCAGATCAGGAACAGCACGCTGATGGTCAGCAGGCGCGAGGTCGAGCCTTCCCAGAATTTGTAATCGTTGACGGCCAGCAGTGGTCCGACGAACCACACCAGCAGCGCGACGAACAGCACCAGCAGCAGGGTCCAGACCCAGGTCTTGCGCAGGAACGCGCCGACTTTCTTGAAAAACTTTTTCATCACACGTCCCTGTTTTACGGCTTCGACAGCGGCTGAACCGCGGCTGGATCAAGCGGCTGATAAGGTTGCAGAACGGTGTCGCGCTGCTCGCCGAGCACCCAGGCAAAACCCGAATACATCACCACCAGGCATACCAGCGTAAACAGCGCGACCATCCACCACGGCACGATGCGCACCAGGCTGCGACGTCGGTCGTTGAGGCCTTCCCAGTGCGGCGACAGTTCACGCGGCACGTCGCCGCGCAGCTGGCGAATCTGCCGATAGAGCGCATCGCGAATGCCGTCGAGTTCCAGCATGCCGCGCGCCTGCACCCGGTACTTGCCCTCGAAACCGAGCGACAGGCACAAGTACATCAGTTCCAGCATCGGCAGGTGTTTGACCGGGTTCTTCGACAGACGATCGAGCAGCTGGAAGAATTTCTCGCCGCCAAAGGTCTCGTTGTGGAAGCTGCTGAGCAGGCTCATCTGCGACCACTCGCTTTCGTTGCCCCACGGGGTGGTCACCACCGCTTCGTCGACCACGGTGCAGAGCACGTAACGTGCGGCCATCACCTGGCTGCTCTCGGCACCGTTGTGCAGCGCCCGGACTTCGAAGAGTTTCAGCGCCGCCGTCAGCCGCTCGTTGAGCGCGTGCATGTCTTCGCGGGTGTCGCTGTGTTTGAGCCGCACCACTTCCGACAGCAGGTCGGACGACGCCGCCACCAGTGAATTGAGGCTGATGTTGAACGCTTCCGCCGGACGCAGGCGCGCAGCGTAGATCATCCGTTCTTCCAGTTGCTCGAAACGCGGCGGTGCGGCGAAATCGGTCAGCGGGCTCTGTGCCGGGCCATGGCCCTGGCGATCGAGCAGGACGGTTTTGTCGTCCTGGTTGTGATCCATTTCCTTGATCATATCGGTCAGTTCCTGATGGCCCAGAATTTCAGTTCAAGCTCGGCAAATTCGCCGGACACGTGGAACGCGAAGCCGCCGGAGCGCTCCAGTTGTGCCAGGTCTTCGGAACTGAGTTCGAGGATGAAATAGGTTTTGTTCGAGTGGAACGGGATCTGCCGCGGCGCCACCGGCAAGGGTTTGACCTTGATGCCCGGCAAGTGCAGGTTGACCAACTGGCGGATGCGTTCCACCGGACCGACCTTGAGGTGGGCCGGCAGGCGATGCCGCAGCTCTTCGGAGTCGCAGTTGGCGCTGGCCGCCAGCACGAATGACGCCGTGCCCAGCAGTTTGTGGTCGTGCAGCGGCGAGACGGTGATGCCGTATTGACGGGCTTGCAGCACCAGTTCGATGGCGTGCTGTTCAAGCACCATCGACAGCACCTGACGAATCGCTTCCATCAGTTTGCGGAAGCTCGCACCCTGGTCGCTGTGCTGATAGCGGCTGTCCAGACGCGGGCGTTTGCTGTCGCTGGCAAAGGTCGACAGATCGCCGAGCATTGTCAGCAGCGTGCGGTACAACTCTTCCGGGTGAACCTGCTCCAGGCCGAGGTAATGGCGCAGGACCAGTTCGGTGCGGTTGATCAGTTGCAGCATCATGAAGTCACCGACTTCCGCGCCACCGACCTTGCCGTTGGAGCGAATCCGGTCGGCAATGGTGTCGCCACGGTGACCGAGCATGCTGATGACTTCTTTGAGGCACGACAGCAGGTAACCCGACGCGTGAGCGTGGATGAAGGTCGGGACGAAGTCCGGATCGAGGCTGATCACGCCGTCGGGCGTGGTGTCGAGGACTTCGCAGATCTTCAGCTTCACGTAGGCCTGGTCGCTCTGCTGCTCGCCGAGCAACAAACGGAAGTCCGGGCGCGCGCAGCTGACCTGGCTGCTGGAATCGTCGCCGGCGTTGGAGTCGGCGACTTCCGCTTCGTACGCGGTGTAACGCGCCAGCACGTCGGATTGCTCCGGACGACGGGACTCGATGTGATTACCGGTCACCAGCGGCAAGGCCAGGTAGATCGGCGTGTTGCCGGTGTTCGGCGGAACGTCGAGGGCCAGCGGCTCGGTGTTGCCACCGAGCTCGAACAGGCTGCCGTCCGGGAGAATCCCCGACGCCTGGCTGATCACCAGTTTGCCCATGTTGAGGAACTGCAAGTCGATCTCGAGCCCCAGAAACCCCCAGGTGTAACTGCCCAGCAACTGGGTACGGGTTTTCATCTGGTTGTCGTAGTAGCGATCGTTGTGCTGGAAGTGCTGCGGGCGCAGCAACATGCCTTCCTGCCAAATGACTTTATGCACGTTCATGTTCAGTCATCCGCCTTGGCGAGCTTTTGGTTTTTGTCATGGATGCCGTTCTTGTCGAGGATCAGTTCGGCCACGGTCAGGTCGGCCGGGGTGACTGGAACCACATAGCGCCATTGGGTTTCACGCAGGTCGCGATACGCCGCGAGCACGCCGACGTAGCGGCTGCCGCTTTCGACGCTAAGCTTGAACTCGGCGGTTTCGCCCGGACGCAGTTCCAGCTCTTCGCTGGCCACCAGGTCTGGCGACAGGGATTCCTTGGCGCGCTCGTACAGGCTGAAGAAGTCAGCGTTTTCGAAGGCCACCGGGTGTTTGAGCTCAATCAGCCGCACGACAATCGGCGATGGTCGGCCATTCAGGTCCGGGTTGACCTGATCGCTGGCGGTCAGCTTGAGGTTGAGCTTGGTGACGGTGGAATACGGCGAAATCGACGAGCAGCCGGCCAGCAGCACCAGGGCGGTGAACGCTGTCAGCAGGTTGATTATTACGGCCTTGCAGCGAGACATGCGCATCATCCTTGGTGGTCGGTGTGTAGGGTGGAAATCAGGCGGATCTGTTCTTCGTAGGCCTGGGCGAAGTCCCGCGCCAGCAGGCGTTCGCTCCAGTCATCGTCCTGACGCAGTGCCTGGTGATAACGGCCGTAGGCTCTCCAGCGGCTGCCCGAGGTGGCGAGCAGCGGCTTGTTGCCGTCGCGCTCGAAACGCAGGGTCAATTGCTGCGGCGAGAAGTGCTCGAGGGTGCCGCGTACCGCCGCGCGGCTGGCGGTGAGCAAGGCCACCTGATGCGCCTGCAAGTCACGGAACGCCCGCGAGATCGCCTGCCCCGCCGGCAACTGGCCGGGTTTGTCGCCCTGCAACAGAATGCCCAGCGCTTCGCTGGCATCGACGGCAAATTTCAGCGGGTTTTTGCCGGTGCCTTGCACTGTGGTCTGCGCCAGGCGCAGTTCGTTTTTCAGCTCCGACCGGGTGCGCAGGCTCTGCTGCAAACCACCAACGCTTTGCTTGAGCAAACGCGCGGCGTTGATCGCCAGGGCTTCGCGGCTGTCGTGATCGAGGCCTTTGAGGTCGACACCCAGCGCATCACCGAAATGCTCCCAGAAGCCTTCGCTTTGACGCTCGACCGCCTTGGGTGCCGGTGCAGGCTCCGGCGCGGCAGGCGCGGCCACCAGTTCCGGCACCAGCAGGCTCTCCATGTCGATGCGCGCGTAGTCGGCACGCTGGCGCGGCTCCTGACGCGGCGCATTGAGGGCGCTCAGTTCGTCGATTTCCGAGTAGACCCGTTCCTGTTGATCGAGCGCCATGAGCGGATCAAGGTCGAGAAACGCATCGTCCGGAATGATGCTGCCGGCGGCTTGCGGGCGGCCGACTTCGGTATCGAAGGTGGCCGGGTCGCGTACCAGCCGTGCACGGATTTCGAAATCCCCCAGCACGTAGACACTGCCGTGTTCGATGCGCTGCGCTTCACCCTTGCGCAGGCGCGCGCCGCTTTCGCTGGCCTGAATACCGTTGCTGCTGGTATCGGTCAGGAAAAACGTGCCGTCGCGGTAGCTGATCAGCGCGTGATGGTTGGACAGGTGACGCTTGCGGTCCGGAATGATCCAGTCGCAATCCTCGCCCCGCCCGATCACGCCGCCAGCCTGCTTGAAGGTCTTTTGGCACAAATCCGTGGGCACGAACTGCTTGGTGTTCAGCATTTCGAAAACCAGTTCCATGATGTCGCTCCTTGCGGTCACTTGCCGCGATTGACCGCCTGCGGATCACCCAGAGGGCGATAGGTGTTGTCGTTGAATTTGTAATTGCCGCTACAGCCCCCGAGGCCGCATAGAACGACGAGGGTCAGCAGGACGGCTTGCCAGTGACGAACAGGCATCAGAGGGTCTCCAGGGCTAAACAATGCACAAAGCGCCGACCCTTGAGGGCGGCGCTGACAGAAGCAAAAGGGGTGAGATGACGCGTCATGGGCCTATCCATCGAAATCACCCAAGTTGATATTCAGGCGCCCGAGGCGGTACAGCAGCGTGCGCCGTGGCAGGCCGAGTTCGCGGGCGGCGAGGGTCTGGTTGCCGTCGTTCTTGCGCAGGCAATCGAGCAACAGACTGCGCTCGACCTGCTCCAGGCGTTCGCGCAGGTTCAGGCTGCTTTCCTCGGGGGCGGTGTCGATGCGCAGCGAGAAATGCTCGGCCAGCAACTCGCCGCCTTCGCAGAGCAACACGGCACGTTCGACCAGGCCTTTGAGTTCACGAACGTTGCCGGGAAAGGCGTAGCTCGACAGGTGATCGAGCGCCGCGTCGGACCAGCGCACCGCATCGCGTTGCAGGAAGGCACAGGCCTTGTCGGCGAAGTGTCGGGCCAGGTCGAGGATGTCGCCCTCGCGCTGACGCAGGGCCGGCAGTTCAATCGGGAACTGCGCGAGGCGGTAGTACAGGTCTTCGCGGAACTTGCCTTCGCTGACCAGCACCGCCAGGTCGCGGTGAGTCGCGGCGATGATGCGCACGTCGATCTTGTGGGTGTCGTTGGAACCCAGCGGACGAATCTCGCCTTCCTGCAATACCCGCAACAGCTTGGCTTGCAGGGACAGCGGCATGTCGCCGATTTCGTCCAGCAACAAGGTCCCCCCGTTGGCCGCATCGAACAGTCCGGCGCGATCACGGTCGGCACCGGTAAAGGCGCCTTTGCGGTAGCCGAACAGTTCACTTTCCAACAGGTTTTCCGGGAACGCCGCACAGTTCTGCACGATGAACGCCTGGGAACGGCGCGGCCCGCAATCGTGGATGGCCCGCGCCACCACTTCCTTGCCGGTGCCGGTTTCGCCCCGCAGCAGCACGGTGTACGGGCTGTGCAGCACCTTGCTGATCAGCTGGTAGGTCTGGCGCATCGCCGAGCTTTTACCGATCAAGCCATACCCGCTGGCACTCGGCACGCTGCTGGGCATCGGCGACACATCGCCCACCGGCCGGCGCAGCCGTTGCAGCAGRTGCAATTGCCCGAGCACGAACGAACCCAGTTGCCCGAGCGAATCGGCAAACCCCTGCAACTCGACCTGTTCACGGCTGGCGCACAGCAACAGGCCGACCACCGCTTTTTGCGGGTTGAGCAGCGGCACGCACAGCAGTGACTGCCACGGCACAGCCTGCTCCGGCAGGAAACTGGTCTCGTGCAGGCTGCCACTGAGCCCGGTGAGGCTGAGCACACGGTTCTGGCACAGCGAGAATTGCAGCAGTTGCTCACCGTTGTAGTCGGCCGGCAGGCTCTCGGTTTCCCGGGGTTGCAGGATGCCCTGCAAACACTCGGCATTCAGCCCGAGGCTGGTGTGGGTAGCATCGAGCAGGTACAGCTGASTCAACTCACAACCACTGAGCTCGGCGACCGCGCGCACGAAGTCACCCAGCAGCGCCGCGCCGTCAGCCGCGCACGACAAGCTGGCGAACTTCGCCAGCAAGGCTTCGGCATAGACCAGCGGTTGCGGCACTCGAGTGAACATCACACTCACCTCAGGCGAACTCGCAGGTCACGCTAGCGTCGCCATCGAGCGTTGCGTGAACGCGCTTGAGGCTTTCACCGGTGGCCATCGCCTCGAGCAGACGATCCGCCACCAACGGCAGCACGTGCAGGTCGAGCAAGTGGTCGATCAGGCGCGCGCCGCTGTCGCTTTGGGTGCAACGCTCGGCGAGGTGATCGACGAGGTTCTGGCAGTACGTGAAATCCAGCTGGCGGCGGTTCAGGCGCTCGCCCAGACGGCCCAGTTTGATTTCGATCAGCTCGCGCAGCACCGGGCCACCGACCGGGTAGTACGGCACCACGCGCATCCGCGCCAGCAACGCCGGTTTGAAGTGTTTGCTGAGCACCGGGCGGATGGTTTCTTCGAGGACTTCAGCGGTTGGCCGCGCACCGTTTTCGCAGAGTTCGCTGATGCGGTCGCTGCCCAGGTTCGAGGTCATCAGGATCAGCGTGTTGCGGAAGTCGATTTCACGCCCTTCCCCGTCGTTGGCCACGCCTTTGTCGAAGATTTGGTAGAACAGGTTGAGCACGTCCGGGTCGGCTTTTTCGACTTCGTCGAGCAGCACCACGGAGTACGGTTTCTGCCGCACGGCTTCGGTGAGCATGCCGCCTTCGCCGTAACCGACGTAGCCCGGTGGTGCACCGATCAGGCGCGAGACGGTGTGCTTCTCCTGGAACTCGGACATGTTGATGGTGGTGATGAAACGATCACCGCCATACAGCAAGTCGGCCAGCGCCAGCGCGGTTTCGGTCTTGCCGACGCCGCTCGGGCCGACCAGCAGGAACACGCCCACCGGCGCATCGGGTTTGTTCAGGCCGGCCGCGGTGGCGCGCATCGAGCGGTCCAGTGCGTGGACGGCTTGTTCCTGTCCGCGAATCCGCGTGCGCAGGTCGGTGGCGAAGCTTGCGACCTTGGCGTTGTGCTCACGGGCCAGTTGCGCCAACGGCACACCGGTCCAGGCACTGATCACTTCAGCCACCAGACGTGGGCACACTTCGAAACTCACCAGGCGTTCCTTGACCTGGGCATCGGTCAGGGCGCGGTGGGTTTCGTTCAGCGCGGCTTCCAGGGCTTCGACGCTTTGCGTTTCGTCCACGCTCGCTTCGAGGGTTTCGATTACCGTGCCTTCAGCGTCCTCTTCAACCGTGACGGTCGGCTCGACGGCCGCGGCTTCACGGGCCTTGGCCAGTTGCTGACGCAGCTCCAGCAAGCGCTCGGCCAGCTCTTTTTGCTCGGTCCAGAGCGTTTCCAGGGCGACCCTTTCGTCTTCGGCGGCGTCCAGGCGATCTTCCAGCGCATCGAGCGCTTCATGGTCGATCAGCAAACCGGCTTCGGCATCACGACGCAGGGCCTGACGCTGACGCCCGCCTTCGGCCAGTTCGCCACGCAGGCGCTCAAGGCTTTCCGGCGCGGCAGCGAGGCTGATGCGCACGCGGGCACAGGCAGTGTCGAGGACGTCGACGGCTTTGTCCGGCAGCTGCCGGCCGGCCAGGTAACGTGCCGACAATTCCGCCGCCGCGACCACCGCGTCATCGCGCAGGTAGATGCCATGGCTCTTCTCATACACCTGAGCCAGACCGCGGAGGATGGTCACCGCTTCGCTGACGGTCGGTTCGTGCAACTGCACCGGCTGGAAACGACGGGCCAGGGCCGGGTCTTTCTCGAAGTATTTTTTGTACTCGGCCCAGGTGGTGGCGGCGATGGTGCGCAACTCGCCACGCGCCAAAGCCGGCTTGAGCAGGTTGGCTGCGTCCGAACCACCGGCATTGCCGCCCGCGCCGATCAGGGTGTGCGCTTCGTCGATGAACAGGATGATCGGTTTCGGCGAGGCTTTGACTTCGTCGATCACGCCTTTGAGGCGACGCTCGAACTCACCTTTGACGCTGGCGCCGGCTTGCAGCAGGCCCATGTCCAGCGACAGCAGTTCAACGCCCTTGAGCACTTGCGGCACTTCACCGGCGGCAATGCGCGAGGCCAGACCTTCGACGATCGCGGTTTTACCGACGCCGGCTTCACCGACCACAATCGGGTTGTTCTTGCGGCGGCGCGCAAGGATGTCGACCATCTGCCGAATCGCGCCATCGCGGCACAGTACCGGGTCGAGTTTGCCGTCGCGGGCTTGCTGGGTCAGGTTGTGGGTAAAGCGTTGCAGCAGCGATTCACCCGGTACAGCCGGTTTGCCGGTGGCCGGTTGTTCCTTCTGCGACAGGGCAAAATCCTTCAGGCGATCAATGTTCAGTTTCGCCAGCAATGGCTGGTAACGGCTGCCGGCGTAGCGCATCGGATTGCGCAGCAGCGCGAGGATCAACGCGGCCTGTTCGACCTGGCTCTGGCCCAGTTCAAGGTTGGCCACCAGCAACGCATCTTGCAGCCACTGCACCAGTTCCGGGGCGAACACCGGGTTGCGCGAGGCGCTGTGCTCAACCCGCGATTGCAGCGCGGCGCTGAGTTCGCCAGCATCGACTTCGGCGTCTTGCAACGCGCGTGCGAGCAAGCCTTGCGGGCGTTCCAGCAGGCCCAGCAACAGGTCTTCGACGAGGATCTTGCTGCCGCCACGGGCGACGCAGCGTTCGGCCGAACTTTCCAGGTCACGACGGGTTTCGGCGTCCAGCGCCTGGATCAGTTGTTGCAGGTCTACGTTGATCATTGGTCTCACGTCCTTAATGAATTTTGCTACCCAGGGTCACCACGCCGTCCGCGTGTTCGCGGCCCAGCCAACTGGTCCACCCCAAGCGACAGGCGTTCTGCTCACCGATGCGCAGTTCGCGGATTTCTTCCTGGCGCAGGACCAGGCGAATGTCGTAATCGAGCGGGTCACGCAGGGTGAACCGCACCAGCGCGCACAGCGGCTGGTAGCCGAAACCGATCGGCAGGAATTCGTGAAAGCGCTGCCAGTCGAGCTCGCGGATGTGAATCCGGAACTTGCCGCTGCGGTCGCGCACGCTCTCGCCCAGCACCAGGTCTTCACCGAGCGCGCTGTTGGCGCGGCCCAGGCGGTTACGCTGTTCGTCGAGGATTTCCACGCGGCGCTCGATGCACTGCTCGATGGTCAGTTCGGCGTGCTTGAAGTAGTAACGCAGTACCGCTTCGATCAACGCCGCCGAATGCGCTCGCAAACTCAACAGGCCGAGGTACGGCAGCAGGCGTTTCCAGTTCAGTTCCTGGGCCTTGCGAATGTCTTCGCCACCCAGGCCGATCAGCGCAAACAGCTGCGAGGAAAACGGGTCGAGGGCGCCACTCTGGAAGCTGGCGCGGTAGCGGTACTTGCGCCAGATCGGCAGCATCAGCCGTTGCAGGCGATGGTGGAACAGGTCGAGGAAGTGCCGTGTCGGGTTGCCGTCTTCGCTGTCGCCCAGCGCTTGCTCACCATAGAACGCCGGCAACGGCGAACCGGAACCGACCAGGCCGATCAGGTTAAAACGCAGGCGCGCGCGCAGCTGCCCGTGCTCGCGGAAAAACTCCACGCGATCGACGTCGCTGCCAGGGAAACCCAGGCTCGGGTTGGCCTGGAATTCCAGCTGGTCGTAGAGGTCCTCTTCGCCCAGGTACGGGTGAGCCTCGCGCAGCCGATCGACGACCAGCAGCACGGCCTGAAACAGCGAGTACTCGCGTATTCCTCGGGTCAGCCCGCTTAAAGCAGAGGCTGAAGGCCCATACGTGGTGTCCATTGGTACACCTCTCCCTGTGTGCTTTTTACCCGCAGCTCGTGGTACGAATTGAGACTGGCGTAAAGCGCGAAAAACTCGTTAAGAACCGAAGCGAAGACGAACAGGTCGCCTTCGCCGATATAGCCTTCCGGGTCGATGGTCAGCTCGGTGCGCAACCCGCGCAGCGGCAACCCTCGGTGCAACCGGTCGACGTGCTGGTGTTTGATCGACTTGAGCCCGCCCAGCAGGCGTTTGCTGACCTTCTCCGCGTGCTGGTCGTAGTAGCGCGGCAGGTCGTAGGTTTCGAGAATCACCTTGAGCGCGTCGACGTTGGCCAGCGACAGGTAGTTGAGCGACATGTTGCTGATCAGCTTCCACAGGAAGTCACGGCTCAGCGGCGGCGCGAAGCTCGACGTGGCCGGGGTGATGTTGCGAAAGCTGAGGAACTCCGGGGTCTCTTCGCAGGCCATGCAGATGTCGCCGAGCTTGAGCCGGCGTGGCAGGTTCTGGTTGGTGCAGATCAGCTCGATCGACAGCGTTTCGTGGGCTTCGGTGTGGCGAATGCCAAAGCTCAGGTAAGTGTCGAGGCCGTCGTGCAGCAACGAGGTGCGCTGGCGGATGCTGTAATGCGGACGGCTTTGCGGCACGTCGAAACTCGGGTCGTGCTCGAACGATTCGAACGGCACGTACTCCTGATAACCCAGGCCGCCGGGCTTCCAGCCGGTAACGCCTTCAACCGAAAACACTCCGCAGTTTTCCAGGTCGTATTCAGCCGGCAGCAACAGGTATTCGTCCTGTTTGCCATCGAGGCGAATCGGCAAGGCGTCATGCTTGAACAGGTTGACGATGGGCGTGCAGTAGAGCTTCACGTTGTCCAGGGTCGGGCGCAGACGCTGGATGCCGCTCTTGCGAATGTCGAAGCGCAGCTCCAGGCCGCGCATCTGCTTGAGCGTGTCTTCAGGCAGCGACTTGAGCAGGTCCAGACCGTTCAGATCGACGAACAGGAACTTGTCCTGGAAGGCGAAATATTCCTGCAAGTAGCGATAGCCACGGAAGGTGTTCAGCGGATACGGGATCAACGCTTCTTCTTCGGCAAAACCCACCGGCTGCACGCGGTCGCCAGGCATCTTGAACGCCATCGGCGTGCCGTTAGCGCCATTGAGCGGCTTGCCGGCCGCGTCCAGCGGAATCAGCTCGATGCCTTCCAGATTGCGCAACAGGCTCAGGTAAAGCATCTGACTGATGTAACGCTCGCCGGCCAGGTGCAGGCGCAGACGACTCAGGTCCAGCTCACCGATATGCCCGTCGCAACTCATCTCCAGGCGCAGGCTCAACAGCGAACCGTCGCCCTTCACCGAGTACGTCAGCGCAGTCAGGTCCAGCGGCAGGACTTCCGTCGGGTAGCAGGTACGAAACCGGCAACGCACATCATCGATCGGCACACTCTCGATCGGCGTATCACGCTCGACCTGCAACGCCGGCCCGGAACGCTTCAGCGGGTCGAACTGCAAAATACTGAACGCCGGCAACGGCCGCATGTAGTTCGGCCACAGCAAGTGCATCAGCGAATGGCTGAGCTCCGGCAACTCGTCATCGAGCTTCTGCCGCAGGCGGCCAGTCAGGAACGCAAAGCCCTCCAGCAACCGCTCCACGTCTGGGTCACGCCCGGCCTGGCCGAGGAAAGGCGCCAATGCCGGGCTGCGCTCGGCGAATCGACGACCCAACTGGCGAAGCGCGGTGAGTTCGCTTTGGTAGTAGTGGTTAAAGGACATGGGTTAGCTGCCTGGTAGTGGATCTCATGAAAAAACTGCCCTGTGTATTACGCTCGATGCCCGACTTGATCATTGGATGGCGCCTGCAGGCTGGCTTGGCCAGGCCTGGCGTAAGGGTTCATACGGGGCTCAATCTTCAAGATGTACATAAGGGGTATTACTGATAAACATATTTAGCCAATGCGACTCCCACCGGGGCATGGCGATATCGAAAGTTTTTTTGTCTCGATTAAAATATATCCACGCAATGCCGACAGTGGAGTCATCTTCAGTCACCCTCATATCCAGCAATTGTGTGTCATACAAAGG
>NZ_JBFTLU010000033.1:0-16938 GCF_056396605.1 Pseudomonas sp. 05T35 | reverse complement strand
CCCTTGGCGATGACCTGGCCTTCCTCCTTGAGCCAGGCATCGACCCGGCCCTCGGTCATGGACAGGCCCCACTTGGGCATGGTCAAGGTATGGATCTGGCTCATGAACGCTTGCTCCACTCGATCAACTTGAGCACGGCGCTTTCGATCTTCGCCGCGTCGGGAATGTAGAGGTCTTCCAGGGCATCGGAGAACGGTACCGGCGTGTGCGGTGCAGTCACCATCTCGATCGGCGCCTTGAGCGAGGCAAATGCTTTTTGCGCCACCAAAGCCGAAATATCAGTAGCCATGGAGCAACGCGGGTTGGCTTCGTCGATGACCACCAGGCGTCCGGTCTTCTCCACACTTTCCAAAATACTGTCTTCGTCCAGCGGGCTGGTGGTGCGCAGGTCGATCACCTCGCAGTCGATGCCGCGCGCGGACAAATTGCGCGCGGCGTCCATCGCGGTGTTGACCGTGCGACCATAGGAGACCAGCGTCACATCCTTGCCATCACGCAGGAAGTTGGCTTCGCCGAAGGGGATGGTATAGAGCTCTTCCGGTACTTCACCCTGCATGCTGTAGAGCATTTTGTGTTCACAGAAGATCACCGGGTCGTTGTCGCGGATTGCCTGGATAAGCAAACCCTTGGCGTCATAAGGTGACGACGGGCAGACCACTTTCAGCCCTGGAATGTGGGTCCACAACGAGGTCAGCATTTGCGAGTGCTGGGCAGCGGCCCGCAACCCGGCACCGACCATCGTGCGGATCACCAGTGGCGTGGASGCCTTGCCGCCGAACATGTAGCGAAACTTGGCTGCCTGATTGAGGATCTGGTCCAGGCAGCAACCGGCGAAGTCGACGAACATCAATTCACATACCGGGCGCACGCCACAGGTCGCGGCGCCCACTGCAGCACCGACATAGCCCAACTCCGACAATGGCGTGTCCAGCACTCGTCCTGGGAATTGGTGATAGAGGCCCTTGGTCACGCCCAGCACCCCGCCCCAGGCGTCGTTTTCACCGGGGGCACCGGCACCGCCGGCGACGTCCTCACCCATGATGAACACGCTGGGATCGCGGCGCATTTCCTGGGCCAGAGCTTCGTTGATTGCCTGCTGATAACTGATTTTTCTCGCCATGATGAAGGTCTCGATTCTTGTTATAGGGGGCGTTCAGGGATAGGAAACGTAGACGTCGGAGAGCAGATCGGCCGCGCTCGGCTTGGGGGCGGACTTGGCCTTGAGCACGGCGTTCTCGATCAGCAGCTCCACCTCGCTGTCGATCTGGTCCAACTGGCTGGCCTGCGCCCGCCCGGCACGGATGATGCGTTCGCGGAACTGCATCAAGCAGTCGTTGTGCTCGCGGAAATGCTTGACCTCGTCCGGCGCCCGATAGGTCTGGGCGTCGCCCTCAAAGTGACCGTAATAGCGAGTCAGCTTGACCTCGATCAGCGATGGCCCCTCCCCGGCCCTGGCCCGCTCCACTGCGGCACCGGCGGCTTCGTGAACGGCGAAGAAGTCGAAGCCGTCCACCGTGACCCCGGGCATGCCGAAACCGGCAGCGCGGTCGGCGATGTGATCGCAGGCCACCGACCAGTTGGAAGCCGTGGCTTCGGCGTAACCGTTGTTCTCGGCAATGAACAGGCACGGCAGATTCCATACCGAGGCCATGTTCATCGCTTCGAACACCGCCCCTTCGTTGGAGCCGCCGTCACCAAAGAACACCACCGCAACACTGTCGGTGCCCTTGAGTTTGGCGGCCAGGGCCGCGCCCACGACCAGCGGCGCACCGGCCCCCACAATGCCATTGGCACCGAGCATGCCCTTCTCGAAATCGGCGATGTGCATGGAGCCACCCTTGCCTTGGCAGACCCCGGTTTTCTTGCCGTAGATCTCGGCCATCATCCCGTCCACATCGACGCCTTTGGCGATGCAGTGGCCGTGACCACGGTGGTTGGAGGCAATGCAATCGTCATCCTTCAAATGAGCCATGACCCCGGCGGCCGAGGCCTCTTCGCCGGCATACAGATGGACAAAACCGGGAATCTCACCGGTGGCGAATTCCACGTGCAGGCGCTCTTCAAAGACGCGGATGGTGCGCATCACCTGATAGGCATGCAGCAATTGATCAGCGGTTAGCTGTGTCGACATTTTTATTCTCCAGGGTGTCTTGAGATGAGAGGTTCAGAGGGTGTTGCGGGTGTTTACGGCCGATGGCCAGAAGTCGCTGTTGCGCTGCATAGTCCAGGACCACATTGACATCGATGCTGAGCGGACCGCTGAAATCGAGGGTGACGGTGGGCCGGTCATGGGTGTTGAATTCGATCTCGCGCTCGCCATCCAGAGCGAGGGTTCCGCTGGCCAGGCACAGACGATGGGCGACACCGGGTTCAAGGCTTCCTGCAGCAAGTACGCCGCAGCCTTGCAGCAGGCCGGGAGCCAGAGGCACCAGCAGCGCTTTCGGAGATTGCGCATCGAGGCGCATCCAGGCCCCACCCGGAGCCTGACGCGATACGGGAAACCACAAGCCGCAAAGGGCCGAGATGCCAATGGACTGAGGTTCGGCGAAGGTCACAAACACCTCGGCCAGATCGCCCCCGCGACTGATGGCCCGTGCGCCGACGAAGGGCAACGAGGACACCGCCACGTCCACCAGGGCCATCTCGCACAGGCCACGACTCGGCTCACGCACCAACAAGCGTTTATTGCGGCGCAAAGCGATCTCGAGCGGGATCCGCCCACTGACAAACAGCCCGCCGGCCAACCCGGCGCTGGTGGCTTCACGCAGTTCCGGAAAGGCGTTGTTGGTGCCGGTGGACAGCGTCAGCAGCGGAATGTCGCCGACTTCAGCGGCCACCGCCTTGTGAGTACCGTCGCCGCCCAGCACGGCGATCAGCGCAACGCCGCGTTCGGCCATCCAGCGGGCCGCGTGACGGGTATCCTCGACACTTTGGCGCAGGGTCAGGTCGAGGAACTCAAGGACTGGCCAGTGACTGCTGCGAGCCTGGCGGCCGTGGCTGTTTTTCAGCACGGCGGCGGCGATGCCGGTCATGTCTGTGGGCATCAGCACCCGTTCGACACCCGTGGCGCCAAAGGCTGCCAGCAAGCGCTGGATCACCGAGACCTTGTCGGTGCTGGAAAACAACCCGGCGTTGGCGGTCAGGCGCCGCACGTCCCGGCCGGATGCCGGATTGGTAATGATACCTACGGTCAGCGGCGCACGACTCATGACGCCACCACGGGCAGAGCAGGAAAAGGATTTCGGCAGGACATCGGGCACCTCTTTTTATTATTGGGTTGCCAGTCAGGCTGGTTGCCAGAGCGAGAGCAAGGCCAGTGCCAGATTCGCAAAAACACCTGCACAACCCCGTCGTAGAGCGGTCCGATGGGCCCCCGGGGTGGCCGAAATCAAATCCGAATGAAACGCGTGATGTCAGGCTGCACGAGGTGGCGGCGAGACCGTGAGACATCGCGTCTCACCGCCAGCCCCGGTTGACCCGACGCTTGTCTGCGGTCAATGAACGGCGCTTAATAGCCGCACAACTAAAAGAAGATGGAACCGGAGGCCTTAATGCTTTCCGCACACTCAAAGGCGCATGTGGATTGCGTCAGCCGTGTTTTGAAGAATGCCGGGCACCTGCCGCAGTTGCCTGTGTCGGACTTGATTCTCGACTCCTGGCGCCGCTCCATGGAGCAACACCACCTGGATCCCGGTTCGCTACAAGGACCACGGATCCTCTCGCAGAACGTGCTGCAGGAATGCCGCGAGCGCTCCGAGTTATTCTTGCGCATCGCCAGTGAAGAAGTCGCCCGCCTCCACGGTCGGGTCCGCGATGCCGACTACTGCGTCCTGCTCACAGACGCTCAGGGCCAGACCATCGACTACCGCGTCGAAACCTCCATCCGCAATGACTGCCGCAAGGCCGGTCTTTACCTGGGCACTTGCTGGTCGGAAGGTGAAGAAGGTACGTGTGGCGTGGCGGCGGTACTGACCGCGCGAACGCCGGTCACTGTTCACAAACGCGATCATTTTCGCGCCGCGTTTATCGGACTCACCTGCTCGGCGGCGCCGGTCTTCGACCCCAAGGGCGAACTGCTCKGGGTGCTCGACGTTTCGGCGGTGCGCTCACCCGACGACCGCCGCTCTCAACACCTGATCCGGCAGATGGTGGTGCAGAGCGCGCGTGAAATCGAACAGGCATTTTTCATGAGCAGCGCCCAGGGTTACTGGGTGCTGCGAGCCCACAGCAGCCCAGGCTATGTCGACAGTCAACCCGATTACTTGCTCGCCTGGGACAACGACGGTTGTTTGCAGGCGCTGAACCCGGCTGCGCGGCAATGGTTGTTGCACAGTTTTGGTCAACTGCCGGAACATATTGGCCAAGTGTTTGATCAGCAGTTGCTGCATCGGATCAGTGACGAGTCGCTATGTCTGTTGCACAGCCAGGGTGGCCACACGCAATTGCATGGTCGCCTCAGCGTGCCACGGCAGGTGAAGCGCAACGCTTCGCGACTGGCACTGACACCCGCCGAACTCGACCCGCGACTGGAAGAAAGCCTGCGCCTTGCAGTGCGGGTTAAAGACCGCAACCTGCCGGTGCTGATCCAGGGCGAGACCGGCTCCGGCAAGGAAGTCTTCGCCCGTCAGTTGCACCAAGCCAGCCAGCGCCGCGAGCGGCCGTTCGTTGCGGTAAACTGCGCGGCGATCCCCGAGAACCTGATCGAAAGCGAATTATTTGGCTATGTCGCTGGCGCCTTCACGGGTGCCTCGAGCAAGGGTATGCAAGGTCTGCTGGAACAGGCCGATGGCGGCACTCTGTTTCTCGATGAAATCGGTGACATGCCCCTGCCCTTGCAAACCCGGCTGCTGCGGGTTCTGGCCGAGGGTGAAGTGGCGCCTCTGGGAGCCTCACGGCGCAAAGCGATCGACCTTCAGGTCGTCTGCGCCAGCCACCGCGATCTGGAAGGACTGGTCGCCGCGGGCGAGTTTCGCGAAGACCTCTACTTTCGTTTGAATGGAGCGCGCTTCCAGTTGCCGCCGCTGCGCGAACGCAGTGACCGGCTGGCGCTGATCAACCGGATTCTCGATGAGGAATCGACGCTTTGCGCAGAACCTATGCAACTCGCAGGTGCAGCTCTGGAATGCCTGCTTGGCTACCGCTGGCCAGGTAACGTTCGCCAGTTGCGACATGTGCTGCGTTATGCCTGTGCGGTGTGCGATTCAAACCTGATTCAGGTCAACCATTTGCCCGAGCAACTGCAAGATCACCGACTTGATGGCCCACGCTCTGGCGACACCATTGATTGCTGCGCGAGCCCGGAGCGCCAGGCACTGCTCGATGCCTTGGTGCGTCACCGCTGGAAACCCACCGCCGCTGCCAAGTCTTTGGGCATCTCCCGGGCAACCCTGTATCGGCGGGTGCATCAGCACGGCATCGACATGCCTGGCAGAAGCCAGGTGTAAGCCTGGCTCCCCGAGCAAACCGCTGCAATGAGCGCTCGTATCGACCCGTTCAACAGAAATGCACTCGTCACTGAGGCGTCAGGGTGTGGCTAAAACCTTGGCATGAAACACACGTCCGGCACGTCTGCCGGCGCTACCTCGGCCCATGAGTTGCTCACCTGACGCCATCTGCCCGCTCAGTCCTTGAGCGATTTGGGTATCGCAATACGGCTACTGGTCTTAACCTCGCGCAAAGCCAGACTGGACTGAATGGATGCAATACCTACCTGACGCCTGAGCACGTGCTCGATAAAGTCGCTGTAACTATCAAGATCCTCTGCCAACACTTGCAACACGTAATCGGCATCTCCAGTGATCTTGTGACAAGACAACACCTCGGGCAATTGCGCAATCACCGCCTCGAAGGCGTCCGGAGCATGATCCGCATGGGTGGAAAAACGGATGTGCACGAACGCCAAAATGTCCAGCCCTAGCATGCGTCGATCAAGATTGGCCTGGTAGCCCTTGATTACCCCCGCTTCCTCCATTCTCTTACGCCGTCGCCAGCAAGGCGTCAGGCTTAACGACAGACGCTCACTGAGCTCGGCGTTGGAAATGCTCGCATCTTCCTGCAGCAACGTGAGTATCGCCAGGTCGGTCTCGTCGAGGCTGATGCGTTTGGATGATTTTTTCTGCATTACGCCATTCCTGAGTCAAAACGCCCGAATAATCTAGCAAACCACGAAAACAAAGCAAAGAAAGCGCGTCCCGGCCGGAACAGAATATTTGCACTGGCTCACATTAACGGATGYGCAGAATGTTTACAGTTTTCAGTGATTCCCATCGCTTGCACCACGGCACCGAATTGAAAGACGGAGTGCTCAAGCCGTCGTTCGAACGGCCCAGTCGGGCCGATACTGTCCATAACCGCGTCAAGCAGGTAGGCCTTGGCCAGATCGTCGAACCGCGAATATTTGACCGGTCGTGTTACGTCAATGCGCACAGCGAGCGCTACGTCAGTTTTCTGGAAAGCGCCTGGTCAGAATGGTGCGCGACTGGACGGACCCACGATGCCCTGCCGCTGGTATGGCCAGTACGCGACCTGTCCAACGAGCAAGTCCCGACGTTCATCGACGGCAAGCTCGGTTTCTACGCCATGGACGCCGGTTCCCCGATTACCGCCACCACTTGGCAAGCGGCAAAAACCAGTGCAGACATCGCCCTCACCGGCCTGGCGCTGATCGATGAAGGCCACGACAGTGCCTTTGCCCTGTGCCGTCCGCCCGGCCATCACGCAGCGCGTGAATACATGGGCGGCTATTGCTATCTCAACAACGCCGCCATTGCTGCACAACAGGCCATTACCCAAGGTGCCAAACGTGTCGCGGTACTGGACGTTGACTTTCATCACGGCAACGGCACCCAAAACATTTTCTACGGGCGCAGTGACGTCATGTTTGTCTCGCTACACGGTGAGCCGACGGTGTCCTATCCGTACTACTCAGGCTTCAGCCACGAAGTCGGCACAGGCTACGGCGAAGGTTACAACCTGAACTATCCGCTGCCGAAGAACACCACTTGGGAAAGCTACCGCAATGCCCTGCTCCACGCCTGCAAGAAACTCCAGCAATTCGCCCCTGAAGTGCTGGTTATTTCACTCGGCGTCGACACGTTCAAGGACGACCCGATCAGCCACTTCCTGCTGGAAAGCGAAGACTTCATCGGCATCGGCGAACTGATAGCAGGCGTTGGCTGCCCCACCCTGTTCGTGATGGAAGGCGGCTACATGGTCGATGAAATCGGGATCAATGCAGTCAACGTACTGCATGGCTTTGAGAGCAAACGCGCCTGAGCCATCCCCTGCCCTACAGCATTTCAACTACTGAATCGGAAAATAAAAACATGACTCTCTTTATCGATGTCGATCATTCCGCACGCCTGTTCGCCAAGGTGGGTATCCGTCGGGCAATCCGCGAGATGGCCACATACATCGAAGCTGACTATTCACGCTGGGCGCAGTTTGATAAGTCGCCCCGCACCGCCAATCATTCCGCCGACGGTGTGATCGAGTTGATGCCCACCGACGATGGCCAACAGTACTCGTTCAAATACGTGAATGGTCACCCGGGCAATGGCCAAAGGGACTTGCTGACCGTCATGGCTTTCGGTGTTCTCGCCGATGTCTACAGTGGCTATCCAACGTTGCTCAGTGAATTGACGCTGACTACTGCCGTGCGCACCGCCGCGACATCCGCACTGGTCGCGCAGTCCTTGGCACGCCCTGGTGCAAGCATCATGGCAATCATCGGCAACGGCGCTCAAAGCGAATTTCAGGCCCTCGCCTTCCACGAAATGCTGTCGATCAGGGAAATCCGCATTTTCGATATTGATCGTGACGCGTCACTCAAGTTGAAGCACAACCTGTCGGCATTCCCGGGTATCGAAGTGATTCTGTCCACCTCCGTACAGGAAGCGGTCAAGGGCGCGCACATTGTCACTACAGTCACCGCCGACAAAACTTATGCAACGATTCTGACGCCCGAGATGATCGAACCCGGCATGCATATCAACGCTGTCGGTGGTGACTGCCCGGGGAAAACCGAACTGCACGCCGAGATCCTGCGCAACGCCCGGATCATCGTTGAATTTGAACCGCAAACCCGGATTGAAGGCGATATTCAACAACTGGAAGCCGACTCGCCCGTCGTCGAGTTTTTCCGCATTGTGCTGGGCGAAATTCCGGGGCGCGAGAATGACGCCCAAGTCACCGTGTTCGATTCGGTGGGTTTTGCTCTCGAAGATTTTTCGTCACTGCGCTACCTGCACGACCTTGCGCGAGAGCACGAGATCGGCGAGCGCATCCATCTAGTGCCGACCCCCGCTAACATAAAAGACCTTTACCAACTGCTTGATCAGCAACCCGCTGAACCGGCGCGTCTGCGCACCGCCAACTGATAACCGTGGGTGATGCCTCCGAACAGCGTGCCAAGAGGCCACTCACCATCCTGTAAACCCCAAAAACCACCACCGTCGGTAGCCGTTGCATCTCTAACAACAACGCTAGACACCCACTTTCTGCCAAAACTCAAAAACATAAAATCAAGAGGTTTTGTAATGAAATCAACTTCGTCCGAGCGGGTTGAACAACCCGCGCTGCAGCGCACGCTCAGCAATCGTCACATTCAGTTAATGGCCATGGGAGGAGCCATCGGTACAGGTCTGTTTATGGGTTCCGGAAAGATCATTGCCCTCTCCGGCACGTCGATCATCCTGATTTATATGATCATCGGGATGTTCGTCTACTTCGTCATGCGCGCCATGGGCGAACTGTTGCTCTCCAACTTGAAATTCAAAACCTTCGCGGATTTCGCCGGTGCCTACCTGGGCCCGCGAGCGGCATTTTTCCTCGGCTGGTCGTACTGGCTGAGCTGGAGCGTCGCGGTGGTGGGTGATGCCGTAGTGGTCGGCGGATTCTTTCAGTACTGGTTCCCCGATGTACCCGCCTGGATCCCGGCCATCGGTATGTTAATGACGCTGTTCGCCTTGAACGTACTGACCGTCAGGCTTTTTGGTGAAGTGGAGTTCTGGTTCGCGATCATCAAAATCATTGCCGTCGTCACCCTGATTGGCGTTAGCCTGGTGATGATTGCCAGCTCCTTTGTATCCCCCAGTGGCGTTACTGCGTCCCTGAACCACCTGCTGGATAAACAGGCAGCCTTCCCCAACGGCCTGTTCGGTTTCTTTGCCGGATTCCAGATGGCGATCTTCTCCTTTGCCGGCACCGAACTGATCGGTACTGCTGCCGCCGAAACTCGCTCCCCCGAGAAGACTCTGCCTAAAGCCATCAACTCGATTCCGCTAAGAATCATCCTGTTTTATGTGCTGGCGCTGGCCTGCATTATTGCGGTGACTTCCTGGCAACAGGTTTCGCCCAACAAGAGCCCTTTCGTTGAACTGTTTCTGGTTGCAGGGTTTCCCGCAGCAGCAGGTATCGTCAACTTTGTGGTGCTGACGTCTGCCGCCTCATCGGCCAACAGTGGCGTATTTTCATCCAGTCGCATGCTGTTTGGACTGGCCAGTCACGACAATGCTCCCGGGATTTTCCGGCGCTTGTCGGGTAATAGCGTGCCTMTGCTGAGCCTGGCGTTTACCACACTGTTGATGCTGGTGGGTGTACTACTGCTGTTCATCGTTCCGGAGGTCATKACAGCGTTTACCATCGTCTCTACCGTGTCGGCAATCCTGGTGATTTTCACTTGGTCGACCATCCTCGCGTCGTACATTGCCTATCGTAAAAGCCGACCCGACCTGCATGCGAAATCGGTCTACAAGATGCCTGGCGGCGTGCCGATGGCCTGGTTTTCGTTGACGTTCCTGGGATTTGTACTCTGCCTGCTGGCATTAAGACCTGACACTCGTATTGCCCTACTGGTCATGCCAGGGTGGTTCATTTGGCTGGCCATTGCTTATCAGCTGACCCATTCCAGGAAGCAACGATCCGCTGCTGGTTCGGCCAATCAGTACAGCTGATGTTCACCTGCTGCCTTTAGGTGCCGACGCAGTAAGCTTGAGCGCAATGCGGGATTTGCTGCGCACCCTTCCCCTCTATCTCGACGCGGCGGGGCAATAAAAGCTCTCTGTCTGCCCAGCAGGTAGCATATGGAACTGCTAGTGTTTATCCGCATGCCGTCAAAGTCCCAGCAGTCGGGTGGGTGTGAGCCGCAGTTTTGTTCGTGACCAAGTGCTACGCCTGCCGCTGCTGTTCGTTGGCAGTGGTGTACCCAAGATTTTCTTAATCCATCGAATGGAGCTTAATCCAGGAGAAAAATCATGGCGAAGGTACTGGTTCTCTATTACTCAATGTACGGTCACCTCGAAACGATGGCGGGCGCAGTAGCCGAAGGCGCGCGATCTGTACCCGGCACCGACGTAACGCTCAAGCGTGTCGCTGAAACCATTCCGGCCGAACAGGCAGCAGCCATTGGCGTCAAACTTGACCAGAAGGCACCGGTGGCGACACCTGACGAGCTGGGCAATTACGATGCCATCATCTTTGGCACACCGACGCGCTTCGGCAATATGGCGGGACAGATGCGCACATTTCTCGATCAGACCGGCGGACTGTGGATGAGCGGCGCGCTGGTCGGAAAAATCGGCAGTGTCTTTGCATCGACCGGCACCCAGCACGGTGGCCAGGAAACCACTATTACGTCGTTTCACAGCACACTCCTGCATCAGGGAATGGTCATCGTGGGTGTGCCTTACACCTGCGCAGGGCTGACCAACATGAGCGAGATCACCGGCGGTACGCCCTATGGCGCGACCACCCTGGCAGGCACTGACGGTAAACGGCAACCGTCACAAAATGAACTGGATATTGCGCGCTTCCAGGGTAAACACGTCGCTGAGCTTGCAATAAAAATCGCGGGTTAACGCAAGCACCTAAAATGAGGTGGTACTGCACCCTACCCTGCAAGATTTCTGACCGTGCCCCGTTTCTGCTAACCGAAACCCGACCCAGGTGCTCCACTGCCTCTGCTCAACTATTGAACAGGGGCAGTATCGTGAACACCTGACATCGCCCACAAGTTAAAGCGAGCTCGAATTAGCGTCATTTGTCACTCACACCATACGGCCCCAGGCACTTTCGTCTAACACCCTGAAACGGAGAAGCCAACGTGAGCACCTTGAAACTTCACCCTGCACTGGACAATGGTATTCAACCCGCCGCCGCGAATTTCACAGGTGGCACCCTGCAATGCCTATGTGCGACCGACAAGGTCGAGATCAAGATCGACGCACAAACCCTGCATAACCACGCGTGTGGCTGCAGCAAATGCTGGAAACCTCAAAATGCAATATTCGCCGTCATTGCCGTAGTACCTCGGGATAAGGTCAGCGTCATTGCCCACGGTGAAAAACTGTCAATCGTCGACGAAAACGCCACCATTCAGCGGCACGCCTGCAAGCAGTGCCACGCCCATCTCTTCGGGCGCATCGAGAACAAGGACCATGCGTTTTATGGTCTGGACTTCGTCCACACCGAGCTCTCTCCCCAGAGCGGATGGGCTGCGCCGAGCTTCGCAGCGTTCGTGTCCTCCATCATCGAAACCGGCACACCGCCAGCGCAAATGAAGGCCATCCGTGAACGCCTGCGCTCGATCGGCCTGGAGCCCTATGACTGCCTGTCCCCGGACTTGATGGACGCAATGGCGACTCATGTCGCCAAACAGAAAGGCCTGCTCCCCGCCGCCTGAGTGATCGGCCGCCGCGGTTTCTTCGTCGGACCGCGGCCCCGACGTCCCAAAATCAGAAAAAAGCGTCCACCCGATGTGAGTCGATGACGAATTTACTTCGCAGGTTTAATCCACCTCGCTGATGCAAACGACTTTAGGCTGCGTCATGTCTTCATACGCAAATCGAACACCTTCGCGCCCCAAACTTCCGTACTTAAAACCACCGAAAGGCATGGCATCGAAACGATAATCGGAAGAATCATTGATCATCACACCACCCGCTTCAATCTGACGCGCCAGTTTCAAAGCCGTGGAAATATCACGTGTGAAAAGGCCTGCGTGCAAGCTGTATTCTGTTGCATTGGCCATAGCAATAGCGTCTTCCAAATGGTCAAAAGGCTCCAGGATAACCACCGGCGCGAAGACTTCCTGCATCCAGATCGCACTGCTATGCCTCACATGCTCAAGCACAGTCGGCGCATAGCTTCCCCCTTGGCGATGGTGCCCACACAGCAGAACGGCCCCCTCGGCCAGTGCTTCGTTTACCAATTGTTCGGTACGACGGGCCGCCTGTTCCGTAATCATCGGGCCTACATCCGTTGCCCGCAGGTCAGGATCACCCACCACTAACGCGCGCGTTTGGCTGACAAAACGCTCACGGAAGTCCTCATAAATTGAACTATGTATAAGGATGCGTTGAGTGCCGATGCAATTCTGCCCTGCTGCCCAAAAGGCACCAGACACACAGGACTCCACGGTCGGTTCGATATCACAATCTTCAAGCACAAGTACCGGGGCATTTCCTCCCAGATCCATTGCGAGTTTCTTCAACCCTGCACTACGAGCAATGGCCTCCCCCGTGGCAAAACCCCCCGTAAAGGAAATCATCCGAACTTCGCGAACCTCTACCAATGCTTTACCCAAGTCGACGCCACCAGTCGCCGGGGTAATCACAGAGGGTGGAAGACCCGCTTTCACCAAGCACTCAACGAGCTTGAGTGCAGACAACGGCGCGAGTTCCGAGGGTTTCAAAATCACGGCATTGCCACCAGCGATTGCCGGGCCGAGTTTATGAGCGACCAGATTCAGTGGATCGTTGTAGGGAGTGATCGCGACGATAAGCCCCAACGGTTCCCGCGTGAACCAACCTTGACGCGACTCCGATCCTTCATAAGCCCCAAATGGAATCACTTCCCCGGCGTTACGACGAGCCTCTTGCGCCGATAGCTTCAGCGTGTTCACACAACGCTTCACTTCCTTCTCTGCTTGTCGCAGCGTCTTCCCCGCCTCTGCAACAATGAGTTTGGCAAACGCTTCAGCCTCAAGCTCTACACGCCGGGCCGCCTCCTCAAGAATGCGCGCACGCAGGTGACGAGGCATTGCCGCACTCTCGCGCACGCCGATTCGCGCGCGTTCCAGCAAGCCAGGAACTGCGGCTGCATCGAGGCAAGGGACGCTCCCTACCAAGCGACCATCGAATGGACTGAACACATCAATCTGTTTGGCTTCAACAAGCTGGATACTGGCCATGCTGGATACGCTCATGACTATCTCCTGTTATTTGCCGTGGGCGGTGTGGATGGCGACGATGTCCGACAGTAATGCGAAGGCCGTCTCGATGCGCCCTGCCCCTGGCCCCGACACTGTGACAGCTCCCAGCAATTGGGTATTGAATGACACTGCATTCGTAGCACCGCTGATTCCGGCAAGAGGATGTGAATTCGACAGTAACCGAGCTTCCACACTCGCTCGAACCGAGCCATCTGCTTCACGATTGGCGGAGCCGATCAGTTTCCAGCTCGCACCATTGGCACTTGCCTGGGCAATATCTTGCGCGCTGATCTTGCTGATACCCGAGCACGCTACATCGCTGACATTCAGTCGTGCATTGAGCAGTTCGTTGGCCAGGATCACCACCTTGAGGCGTACGTCAAACCCTTCCACATCGGCGGTTGGATCTGCCTCGGCGTAGCCGAGCTGTTGCGCTTGTACGACGGCATCGTTGAACGCCAGGCCGTCTTTCATCTGGGTGAGCACATAGTTGGAAGTGCCGTTCAGGATGCCTTCGAAGCCTTGCACGTTGGCGCCCGCCAAGGCCTGCTTCGCTAGACGAATCACCGGGGTGCCACTCATCACCGCACCCTCGTATTCGAAAGCGACCTGGTTGCGACGGGCCAACGCTTTGAGCTCGGCACCGTGCAGCGCAATGGGCCCCTTATTAGTGGTCACTACATGAATGCCGCTTTCCAAGGCCCAGCGGCAAAAGGTAGTTGCAGGCTCGCCATCCACCGGATTGGTGAAAGTCGCCTCAGCGATGATGTCTGCACCGGAATGCTTGATCACAGTTTCGTTGAAGGCCTCAGCATTACCGCCAGGCAGTTGAGCGAGTGCGCCTTTCTCAATCGGTAGAGCGACCAACCGCTTTGCATCCAGACCGTCTTTAGCAACGATGGAGCCGAGGAACAGATCGGTGACACCGACAATTTTAATCGTGAAGCCCAGGGCCTCTTTCCACTCGGCATTATGATCGGCGACCAATTGGGCGAAGCCACGGTTCACGCCACCAAACCCTACCAAGGCAATTTTGTACTCAGTCATAAACGCTGTTCCTTATTGATGTTGTTCGATAGGAACATCCTAAGAGCCGGGCTTTGGCAGTTGAATATGGCAGAGTGCTGTATTAGTTGGGCGTTTTGCCCAAGCACGATTTTGTCAAAACACCGCAGAAAGGACGAACGATGTCACGGTGTTTTCCACCCCTGGCATGGCCGCGATTTCCTTCCACACAAGATGGACACGTTCCGGTGTGGCGGCATTCACACGCAGCATTAAATCGAACTCACCACTGAGTACTTCACATTGCACGACTTCGGGAATGGAGCGCAGTGCAGTCAGTACTTCTTCGCCACGCATGCGGTCGTAGCGGTAGACAAAGATCACCGCGCTGATAAGCGACGCAGGCCGCCGCGACTCACCGAGCAGTACCGTATAACCCTGGATCGCACCGTCGCGCTCAAGACGCTCGATGCGCTGGCGCACCGCATTGCGCGACAGGTTGATCTTGGCACCCAATTCAATATGGGCTATTCGCCCATTGGCGGTAAGTTCGGCCAGTATGCGTTCGTCCAACGGATCCAGAATGCGCTTCATGCAGGCCTCTGCTGTGCCAGACGAAGAGCCTGGCACAGACCCTCCAGATCGCCCTTGGCCTGGTACGGTGGTTGCGCGCGCACCTCGACAGTGCTCGGAACGCTTGCTTGCCAGACGCCCAATTCGGCCAACAGCGCCGCCGACTTGGCCGGCGCAATTTGCCCAAAGGTGACCATCGGCGCGCCTAGGCTGCGTCGATGAAGCCTGCCGGCCAGTACACCGACAGCGGTGTGAGGATCGATGGCCGAGCCTGTCTCTCGGAACAGCTCGACCACCTCATCGCGTACCTGAGATTCGTCTACCGCATAGGAATCGAAGAGGACTCGGGCACGCAGCCATTGCTGGTTGCCGATGCTCATTTCTCCGCAACTTTCAAAATGCTCCATCAGCGCTTTTGTTGAGCAACCATCGTGCTCGTAAATCTCCCAGATAAACCGCTCCAGGTTGGAAAACAACGAGAAGTCCATCGCCGGCGACACTGTTCGGTTAGTCATCCGGGTGGAGTAGCGATTGCAATGAAAAAACTGGTGCAGGGCATCATTGCTGTTGGTGGAAATGATCACCTGATTGATGGGTAGTCCCATTTTCTGCGCAATGTAACCGGCGTAGATCTCGGCCGAGCTGGCAGCTGGAACACTAAAGCCAACGGGACGAGAGCCACCGCCCAGTTGCAAGGCCGCGTGAAAGTAAAAAACGATCTGGGCCAGGACGCCGATCCAATTGGTCGAGTTGAAACAGATCGGCAACACGCCGTCCAACGGCCACTCTCGCAAGAGTCGGGAGACCAGCGTCTGGCAATCATCGAAATTACCGTCAACCGGAAACAGCTGAACCCGCTGCGGGTCGGCTGCCTGCAAGGCATTGAGTTGCTCAGGTGCAAGCCCGTCGCGCGGATACAGTATCGCCATGCGGGCGGCCGGGCAGTCAGCAAAGGCTTCAAGCGCTGCGACGCCGGTATCACCGTTAGTTGCACCGACCACCAACGCTTCTTTACCGACCTCCTCCAGAAAATGCTCGACCAGACGCGACTGCAATTGCGCGGCGAAATCCTTGGAAGAACCGGTCGGTCCATGAAACAGCTGGAGTATCCACTCGTTATGCCCGATCTGCTCAAGCGGCGTAATAGCGCGGTGCTTGAATTGTTGATAGCTGTCACTGAGCAAGGCGCGCAGGGTGCTTTCGTCTATGGAAGAACCAACAAACGGCGAAACCACTCGCCAAACCAACTCATCAAACGGCAGCCACGACCAGCTGGCAATCTGTTTCTCGGTGAAGACAGGCAAACTGGCTGGGACATAGAGACCACCATTTTCGGCGAGCCCCGACAGAACCACACTGCGAAAATCAGCACGCATGTCGCCGCCGCGAGTGCTTACGTAATGCATGTCAACTCCAAATCAGTTTTACAAAAGGCGATGAGCTTGAGCCACCAGCCAGGTAGAAAAATTCGCGGCATCAGGCGATAGCACTTCGTTCTGTTCGTGCACCAGATAAAAGGATTCGCTTGCCTCGATTCGGTGATTGAATGGTGCAACCAATTGCCCACTCTTAAGCAAATCCTCGACCACGGAAGACCGTGCCAGCGCAACGCCCTGCCCCAGTTCAGCCATGCGGATCGTGGAGATCAGCGTGTCAAACTGAAGGCCACGGGAGTAGTCGACGTCGTCTGCTCCAACTCGCTTCAGCCAGTAACCCCAACCTTCTTCGTACCCCAACACATGAAGGAGTGAATGGTTCATCAAGTCGCGAGGCTCATGTATGGGTGAGCTGGCCATAAGCGTTGGGGAGCAAACAGGCTGAAGGATGTCCCAAGTCAATCGCTGGGCGTGCAAGCCCGACCACTCACCGCATCCCCAGCGAATCTCCAGGTCATCCTCGCCGTCCGGTTCTTTCACCCAAATATTGCTGATATATCGAATATCGATCTGGGGATACTCCCGACAAAAATCTGCGAGTCGGGGGGCCAACCAATAGTGAAGAAAGGAAAGGCTGCCGCGCACCTTCAAATGTCTTCGATTGTGCTGGCCGAAAATCTCGTTCGTGCCGACTGCAAGCCGACTGATCGCGTCTTGCACGACAGGCAGGTACGACTGCCCTTCCTCGGTCAAGCCAAGCCCTCGGGGTAAGCG
>NZ_JBFTLU010000032.1:0-17086 GCF_056396605.1 Pseudomonas sp. 05T35 | reverse complement strand
CACCAGAATGGTCAGCGGCGCCTGATCCGGCGTCGCGATGTCGGTGCGTTTGGACAGGCGCATGAACAGCTCAAGGTCACTGCTACGGGTCTGCGCCAGCATGAAGTCCTTGATCGGTACTTGCGCCTTGGCGACTGCATCCTGAGCCGTCAGCTTCTCGGCCAGATACGGCTGCAAGGCATCCTGATTCACCCGATCAAAGACCGGCGCCATGATGAACATGGTCAGAAACAGCGCCATGCCGGTGAGGATCTGGTTCGATGGTGTCTGCTGCAAACCCAGGGCCTGACGCAGGATCGAGAACACGATGATGATCCGGGTGAAACTGGTCATCAGCATGACGAACGCCGGGATGAAGCTCAGCGCGGTCATGATCAGCAGGATTTGCAGGCTGACCGAGTACTCCTGAGCGCCATTGGCGTTCGTGCCCAGGGTGATCGCCGGGATCGACAGCGGGTCGGCAGCGAACGCCAACGGCGCGGCCAGCATCAGGACCAGTGCCAACAGGATGCGCAACGGCATTACTTCTTATCCTTATCTTTACCCAGCAACTCCATCAGGCGCTGGGCAAACTCGGGGGTCGCCTGCTCGGTGCTCGGCACTTGCACCGGCTCCTTGAGCACATGCAACGGGGTAATGGTGCCCGGGGTCAGCCCAAGCAGAATCTGTTCGTTACCAACTTGCACCAGCACCAGGCGATCAYGCGGCCCGAGGGCGCGCGAGCCGATCAGCTCGATCACCTGCCCTTTGCCGGCAGGACCCGCCTGCTGAACACGGCGCAACAACCAGGCTAGGAAGAAGATCAGGCCCAGCACCAGCAGCAACCCCAGCACCAGTTGAGTCAACTGCCCGGCCACGCCGCTGCCGACCGCTGGTGTCGCGACCGCCGCTACCGGTTCCGCCGCCCACGCACTGAGCGGCAAGGCCAGCAATACGCCGAGAAACGCCTTCACTCAGCGCAGCTTCTTGATGCGTTCGCTTGGGCTGATCACGTCGGTCAGGCGGATGCCGAACTTCTCGTTGACCACCACCACTTCGCCGTGAGCGATGAGCGTGCCATTGACCAGCACGTCCAGCGGTTCGCCGGCCAGACGGTCAAGTTCGATCACCGAGCCCTGGTTGAGCTGCAGCAGGTTACGAATGTTGATATCGGTGCTGCCGACTTCCATGGAAATCGACACCGGGATGTCCAGAATCACGTCCAGGTTAGGACCGTCGAGGGTCACTGGCTCGTGGTTCTTCGGCACGCTGCCGAACTCTTCCATGGCCAGACGATTGGAGGACGACGAACTCGCCGCATCGGCGGCCAGCAAGGCGTCAATATCATCCTGTCCGGCATCACCTGTTTCTTCGAGCGCCGCAGCCCATTCATCGGCCAGCGCCTGGTCGTCCTGGGTATTCATTTCGTCAGCCATCATTTGTCCTCAGCGGGCAACCAATCAATTGGAAACCGTCAATTAAAAGCGAATGTGTGCGAACGCAGATCAGCGTCGCTCGATCGGCTCGATCACTTGCAACGCCAGGTTGCCCTTGTGGGAGCCCATCTTGACCTTGAAGGCCGGCACGCCGTTGGCGCGCATGATCATCTCTTCCGGCATCTCGACCGGGATCACATCCCCTGGCTGCATGTGCAGGATGTCCCGCAAACGCAACTGACGACGGGCAACCGTGGCACCGATCGGCACGTCGACGTCGAGCACGTCCTGACGCAGGGCGTTGACCCAACGTTCGTCCTGATCGTCGAGGTCCGACTGGAAGCCGGCATCGAGCATTTCGCGGACCGGCTCGATCATCGAGTACGGCATGGTCACGTGCAGATCACCACCGCCGCCGTCGAGTTCGATGTGGAAGGTCGAGACCACCACCGCTTCGCTCGGCCCGACGATGTTGGCCATGGCCGGGTTCACTTCCGAGTTGATGTACTCGAAATTGACTTCCATGATCGCTTGCCAGGCTTCTTTCAAATCAACGAAGGCCTGCTCCAGCACCATGCGCACGACGCGCAATTCGGTCGGGGTGAATTCACGGCCTTCGATCTTGGCGTGACGACCGTCACCGCCGAAGAAGTTGTCCACCAGCTTGAACACCAGTTTGGCGTCGAGGATGAACAATGCGGTACCGCGCAACGGCTTGATCTTGACCAGGTTGAGACTGGTCGGTACGTACAGCGAATGCACGTATTCGCCGAACTTCATCACCTGCACACCACCCACAGCGACATCCGCCGAACGCCGCAACATGTTGAACATGCTGATGCGCRTGTAACGGGCAAACCGCTCGTTGATCATTTCCAGGGTCGGCATGCGTCCACGGACGATGCGATCCTGACTGGTCAGGTCATAGCTTTTGACACTRCCCGGTTCAGCAGCGTTGTCGGTCTGTACCAGACCATCGTCGACGCCATGCAACAGCGCATCGATCTCATCCTGGGACAGCAGGTCCTGCACGGCCATGTCGTGTTCCTACTGCAGTACGAAATTGGTAAACAGCAACTGGTCGATAACGACTTTGCCGACTTCTTTCTGCGCGACTTCCTGCACACTGGCAGTGGCTTTCTGGCGCAGCATTTCCTGACCGACCGGAGTCGCCAGGGTGTCGAAACTCTGTCCGGAGAACAGCATGACCAGGTTGTTGCGAATCACCGGCATATGCACTTTCAGCGCATCCAGATCGGCCTGGTTACGCGCCTGCAGGGTAATGCTCACCTGCATGTAGCGCTGACGGCCATTCTGGTTGTAGTTGGCCACGAAGGCCGGAGCCATGGGTTCATAAATCGCCGCAGGCTTGGCATTACTGGCGGTTTCGGCTGCAGGCGCAGGCTTGCTCTGAGCGCTGTGCATGAAGTACCAGGTCGCCCCCACGGACAGACCGATCGCCAGCAGCACGGCCAGCACAATCACGAGAATAAGCTTGAGTTTGCCTTTCCCGGCAGGGTCTTTCACTGCTGCTTCGCTCTTCGCCATGCCAATAATCCGTCACTATTCGAGTTTTCACAGGTGCACGGCAAGGCAAGAGCAAGTGTTATGCCAGAAGTGTCAGGAGGGAAAATGGTGTAGCGGTCGGCTAATGCCGATATCAAAAGATCGCAGCCTTCGGCAGCTCCTACAAAGGCGGGGCGTAGGAGCTGCCGAAGGCTGCGATCTGTTCGGGTTGCTGCAACTCGTCAGGCGTAGTAATCGACTGCGCTGGAGCCAATGACGCTGGTCGTGCTGGCGGCAGCTTCAGCCACGCTTGCCGCCAACTCTTCATCCGCCGAGCCCAGACGACCACCGATGGCAGTCGTGCCGGCGCCCTGGCCTTGCTGGGCCTGCTGCTGCCCTTGCCCTTGCCAGCCGCGGGACTGGTCGGACACGTTGACATCGACCTGCCCCATGCCTTGCTGGGCAAACATGTCGCGCAGACGATGCATCTGGCTATCCAGCGCCTCACGCACGCCAACGTGAGCACTCATGAAGGTCACTTGAGTCTGCTGGTCGGGAACCATGTTCACCCGAATATCCAGGCGACCCAATTCCGCTGGCTGAAGCTGAATATCMGCCGCCTTGAGGTTGGCACTSGACARRTACATGACCCGRTTGACCACYTCYTCGGTCCAGCCGCTCTGATGCATGGCGATCGGTTGRTTCACCGGCAAYGCATTCGCGGTCTTTGGCGTGGCGGCCTGGGTCAACGCTGCCAGGCGATTGGCAAAATCGTCAACGCGCGTGTCACTGGTCGCCGATTTCAAATCCTTGAGCCCGTCGTCAATCAAACCGCTGAAGGACTTTTCGCCGCCCTGGCTGGTGCTGTCCTTGCTGGCTTGCACGTCAAGCATGCTCGCCATGCCATTGGCAAAGTTCTGCGCTGCAGTGGGCTCGCCATCGGCCTGATCCGGTGTCGCTTTGGTCGGGGACTGGCTGGAGGCCGACACGTGACCACTTTGCTCCAGTGCCAGGCGCACGGCCGGCATCGCGTCCAAAGGATCGGATGCAGGATCGAACGAAGGATCAGTCGCAGCCACAGGCTGAGCCGGTGCAGGCGTCACCGTCGCCGCAAGAGCCGGATCGACCTGAGGCTGGGTCTGAACCTGAGCGACCACTGGCGGTGCTTGCGGATCAGGTACCGGCACTGGCACCGGCGTCGGCTGCACCGCCTGCGCCAATGCCGGATCGAGAGTGGGGTCGAGCGGAGTGCTATCAGCTACCGGGGCATCCTTGGCTGCTGCCGAATCGCTCGCGCCACTTACGTCGCTTGTGGCCTTGTCGCTTGCGGCCTTGTCGCTGGTATCCGCCGGTTTGTCGGCAGGCAAAGATTTGCCGCTATCGGCAACGCTCGCCTGCGGGGCGGCAGACTTGTTGTCAGGCGCCACTTTTTTGCCGGTGCTGTCCGCCACTTTGTCACGCACGTTTTTACCGGCCCCGTCAGTACTGGACGCCGGGGTAGCTTGCGCCTGCCTGGCATAGACCTGAGAAAAGCTTGCAGCCTTGTCCCGGGGCTCTGCAGGCGCTGCCGGCGCAGTGACAGGCACGCTGGCAGACGCAACCTTGGTCTTGGCCTGCGAGGCGGCCTGAAGAAGCGAATTCGGGGCGAGGGGCATAACGGTCTCCGCTGCACTGGGATCGTAGGTACAGTTGAGAAACAAAGCTGCAAGGGTCGAGCCAGGTTTGCTCAGGCGCTGGAAAAACCTGCAACGATGGTGCTTTCAACAATGAAAACGCTGGCGCTCTTCACGGTACAAGCGTCGGACAATGGCAAATTCGCCGTCGATTTCTCCGACCAGCTCTTCAATTCCCGCAAGGCTTTTTTGTTTGGCTCGCTGCTCCAGCTCATTGCACAGTTCAGCCAGGCGCGTAGCCCCCATGTTGCTGCTGCTGCCCTTGAAGCTGTGGGCGGCACTGAGCAACTGGTCGGGGTCCTGAGTTTCGCGAAGTTGGGTCAAACGTGTTTCGGAGTCCTGAAGGAAAGTATCCAGAAGTATCGGGTACTCATCCTCCATGACTTCTTGCAGCGCACTCAGTACGTCGTGATCCAGATGAATGTCAGTCACTTGCTCGCTCCTTGATCAAGAATGCACGGATTATGCCTGAGCCTCCCAGGAAAACTCCACGCGGGCACGCCGGCCATTGTCCGACCAACTGGCGTTATGGCTCAACTGACGAATCAGACTCACACCACGACCCGACAAACGGCCATCGTCGACCGGTCGAGCCATGACCCGCTGCACGTCGAACCCTGCGCCACTGTCTTCGACTTCCACCACCAGACAGCCTCCCGCACCTTGCGGCGACAACTGCATATGCAGCCGCAGGTAGCCATCCTCAAGCGCCTCCAGACGCGCATTGCGCTGCTCGTAATACCGCGCAAACCCGGAGGCATCGCGCTTGATACTCGAATCCAGGCCCAGTACACCATGCTCCAGCGCATTGGAATAGAGCTCGGCCAGCACACTGTAAAGCGCCCCGCTTTGCGCCCGCAACCCATGCACCTCAAGCAACAATTGCATCAGATAAGGCAAGGGGTTGAAGCGCCTGAGCGAGTCAGCACGAAATTCAAAACTCACCGACCAATCCAGCGGGCAAGACACACTGCTGTCGGAATACACCATGGCCGGCGGCGTGAGTTGCGAGGCCTCGAGCAGGCGAACCTCGAGCATGCTGACATCGTCACGCGCCTCACCACGGAAATCCCGCAGCGCCTGCTCGATCTCCTCGAACAGTCGGTCTGGCTGGCGATTGTCGGCAAACACCTGCTGCAACCGCTCGACACCAAACAACTGGTCGTCGGCATCACAGGTATCGATCACGCCGTCCGACAACAGGAACACCCGGTCGCCGAGGGCCATCGGGAACACCTCGGTGCGATCATCAAAGGCTTGCGCACTCAACACGCCCAGTGGCAGATGCCGCGCCGGCAATACGGTGCGTTTGTCGTTGGCGATATCATGCAGATAACCATCCGGCATACCGCCGTTCCAGACCTCTACTGAACGACGCTGAAAACTCAGGCACAACAGGGTCGCGCAACAGAACATATCCACCGGCAGGATACGCTTGAGCTTGGCGTTCATCTCGCACAGCATTTCCGACAGACCGTACCCCTTGGCAGTCATGCCGTAGAACACTTCCGCCAGCGGCATGGCGCCGACCGCTGCCGGCAGGCCATGACCGGTGAAATCCCCCAACAGCACATGCATGTCACCGGCAGGCGTAAATGCCGCCAGCAACAGATCGCCGTTGAACAGTGCATAAGGGGATTGTGAATAACGGATATTGGGAGCGCTCAGGCAACTGGAGTGAGCGACCTTGTCGAATACCGCCTTGGCCACCCGCTGCTCATTGAGCAGGTACTCATGGTGCCTGGCGATCAGATCGCGCTGCTCCAGGACCGTCGCCTGCAAGCGCCGCAAACGATCCATCGCCTTGATCTTGGCGCTGAGGATCACCTGGTTATAGGGTTTTGCCAGAAAGTCGTCGCCACCCGCCTCCAGGCAACGCGCCAAGGCTTCGCTTTCCGTCAGCGAGGTCAGGAAGATGATCGGCACCAGCGTTTCGCCAGCCAGCAGCTTGATTTGTCGCGCCGCTTCGAAACCATCCATCACCGGCATCATCGCGTCCATCAATACCAGTTGCGGACGCTGCTGCTGGTACAGCTCAACCGCCTCGGCGCCGTTGGCCGCAGCCAACACCTCATGCCCCTGACGACGAACAATACTCGACAGCAGCAAGCGATCGGCCGCACTGTCTTCTGCGATCAGCACGGTCAGCGGTTCGGGCAGCGTCGACATGACGATCAAGTGATGTCGAACAGCTTGTCGAAATTGGAGATGGCGAGGATTTTCTTCACATCGGAACTGCTGTTGACCACGCGAATATCGGAGTTGTCTCCGCCAGCATGATCACGCAACAGCAGCAACATACCCAACGCCGAGCTGTCGAGGTAAGTCGCCTCTTTCAAGTCGACCACCACCGAGTTTGGCATCTGCCCGTCGGGACGCTCGTAGGACTCGCGAAATTCCTGATGCTTGGCGAAATCGAACCGCCCCTTGACCGAAATCGTGAGTTTTTGCCCATCCGGAGATACTTCTGTAACGACTGACATGCTGCGGCTTCCCTGTCATTGGCAACGTGTAGAAGGTTTAGCACTTGCAGGGAGCATGAGCAAGGTCAAAAGATCGCTCAATACGGGTCGTGGCGCGGCAAACGCTGGGAAAGCTCATCAAGCAGTTTTTGCTCGCGCCGGTCTTCGAGTTGGCGAGCCTCATCAATGTAGCGCTGCACGAGCTTGCGCAGCCCTTCAACCCGGGCAAACGCCTGCTGCCAGGTCTCACGCGCCTTGTTCAGGTTGTTCTGGTGCCAGGCCAGGCTTTGGCGCTGCTGATCGATCGCCGTGCCGAGTTGCGCGAGAAAGCCCTGATACCCCAGCAACCATTGCCCCGAGACGCCACTGCTGCCGCGTACGATCCATTGTTCCTGGTACTCGAGGCGGAAGTTTTCGAGGTCGGCGAGCTTGCTTTCGGCCAATCGCACCTGGCCCTGGAAGTGTCCCAGGCGCTGGGCAGCGGTCTTTTCGGCCTTTTCAGCCATATCGACCACGGGCGCCAGGCGCGCCGACCGGCTCTGGGCCATGAGGTGTTAGCCGCCAGCCGCCGGGGCGAAGATCGAGCCAAGGTATGCCTCGCTCTCGCCCAGGTTGATGCTGTCGTTCAGGCCCTGACGCAGGTACTTGGCCAATTGCGGCTGCAACGAGATCGCCAGATCGGTTTCCCGATCGCCGCCCGCCACATAGGCGCCGACACTGATCAGGTCGCGACTTTGCTGATAACGCGACCACAACTGCTTGAAGTACTGCGCACGGGTCATGTGGTCCGGGCTGACCACCGACGGCATGACCCGACTGATGGACGCTTCGATGTCGATCGCCGGGTAATGCCCCTCTTCCGCCAGGCGTCGCGACAGGACGATGTGCCCGTCGAGCACGCCCCGTGCGGCATCGGCGATCGGGTCCTGCTGGTCGTCGCCCTCGGACAACACCGTATAAAACGCAGTAATCGAACCGCCGCCCGCCTCGGCATTACCGGCACGCTCCACCAGTTTCGGCAGTTTGGCGAATACCGATGGCGGATAACCCTTGGTCGCCGGCGGCTCACCGATGGCCAGGGCGATTTCCCGTTGCGCCTGAGCAAAACGGGTCAGTGAATCCATCAGCAACAGGACGTTCTTGCCCTTGTCGCGGAAATACTCGGCGATTCGCGTGCAATACATCGCAGCGCGTAGACGCATCAGCGGCGCATCGTCCGCAGGCGACGCCACCACCACGGAACGCTTGAGCCCCTCTTCACCGAGGATGTGCTCGATGAATTCCTTGACCTCGCGCCCCCGCTCGCCGATCAGCCCGACCACGATKATGTCGGCCTCGGTGAAGCGGGTCATCATGCCCAGCAGCACACTCTTGCCGACGCCGGTGCCGGCGAAGAGACCGAGGCGCTGACCGCGACCGACTGTCAATAATCCGTTGATGGAGCGAATACCCACGTCCAGCGGCTGGCTGATGGGGTCGCGCTTGAGCGGGTTGATGGTGGGACCATCCATCGGCACCCAGTCTTCGGCTTTCATTCCGCCCTTGCCGTCCAGCGCACGGCCGGCGCCATCCAGTACCCGCCCGAGCATGCTCATGCCCATCGGCAAGCGCCCGGCATCGGCCAAGGGCACCACCCTGGCGCMCGGGGCGATGCCGGCGACACTGCCGACCGGCATCAGAAACACCTTGTTGCCAGAGAAACCCATGACTTCGGCTTCGACCTGTACCGGGTGATAACTGTCGTCGTTGATTACCATGCAACGGCTGCCCATGGCGGCGCGCAGGCCCTCGGCTTCGAGCGTCAGGCCGACCATGCGCAGCAAGCGCCCTTCGAGGATCGGTTGGCCGGGCAACTCGGTGGCCTGTGCATAAGTGCTCAGGCGCTTGCCGAAGCTGGTGCGATCAAGGCGCATCAGCGATTTCCGGCTCTGGCTCAAGTGCTGCGGCAGATGGCTTTTCGCTGACGGGTAGTTCCAGCGTCAAATCCGCCTCGGCCGGATGCAGAGCCTGATCGTGCAATTGATCGAACAGCTTGGCCATGATCTGCGTGATACGGGTTTCTACGGTCGCGTCGATGCGGCTGTGCTCGGTCTCGACCCGGCATCCGCCCGGCAACATGGCTTCGTCTTCAACGATGCGCCAGGTCTCCTCATGGCGTTCACGCAATGCCTTGACCTGCTCGAAGTCCTGCGGGTTGATGTACAGACGCACATTCCCCACACCTAGCGGCAGCAATTTCAGGGCTTCGCGCATGACGTGTTCGATTTGCGTCGAGTCGATGGCCAGTTCGCGCTGAATCACCTGTTTGGCAATGTGCCGGACCAGCCCGACCAGGGACTTCTCGATCTGCGTATCCTGCTCGGCAATCGGCTCGAACAGATTGCCCATCAGCAATTCAAGGCTGGCGAGCTTCGCGCTCAGGGCCACGTCAGCTTCCTGACGAACCTTGAGCGTGGTGCTGTGAAAACCTTCTCGCTCACCGGTGGCGAAGCCTTCGTTGTAGGCTTCCTGACGAATGCTTTCGAGCTCTTCGAGGGTCAGTGGCTGGACTTCCTCCAGCGGCACTTCTTCCATCTCCRGCGGCTCGGGCTCGGGCTCGGGTTCAGGCTCCGGAACGTGCGGGTCGAAGCTGGGCAACGACCAGGTATCAAAACCGCGGACATCACGCGCACGGATCAGATCGGTGGGCGACTCATCACTCTTGGATGCCATGGCGTTAAATCATTTCCTCGCCGCCCTTGCCGCCGAGAACGATTTCTCCGGCTTCGGCCATACGGCGGGCAATGGTGAGGATTTCTTTCTGTGCGGTTTCCACATCGCTGACGCGGACCGGGCCCTTGGCCTCGAGGTCGTCGCGGAGCAATTCGGCCGCCCGCTTGGACATGTTCTTGAAGATCTTTTCCTTGACGCCTTCGTCCGAGCCCTTGAGGGCCAGCACCAGCACGTCCGAGGAGACTTCGCGCAGCAATGCCTGAATCCCGCGGTCGTCGACGTCGGACAGGTTGTTGAACACGAACATGAGGTCTTCGATCTGACCGGACAGGTCTTCGTCGACTTCGCGGATCGAGTCCATCAGCTGACCTTCGATCGAGCTGTCGAGGAAGTTCATGATGTCGGCTGCACGCTTGATACCACCCAGGGTGGTGCGCGCGGCGTTGGAGTTGCCGGAGAATTGCTTCTCGAGAATCTGGTTGAGCTCTTTCAGCGCGGCAGGCTGTACGGTGTTCAGCGAAGACACGCGCAAAATAATATCGAGGCGTACTTTATGGTCGAAGTTACCGAGCACTTCGCCGGCCTGATCCGGGTCGAGATACGCCACGACGATAGCCTGGATCTGCGGGTGCTCGTAACGGATCACGTCCGCCACGGCACGCGGCTCCATCCACTTCAGGCTGTCCAGACCGCTGGTATTGCCACCCAGCAGAATTCGGTCGATCAGGCCGTTGGCCTTGTCTTCGCCCAGCGCCTGGGTGAGCATCTTGCGCACATAGTCATCGGAGCCGACGCCGAGGCTGGTCTGATCGCCGACGATGTCGACGAACTCGCTCATCACCTGCTCGACCTGCTCGCGGTGCACGTTGCCCATTTGCGCCATGGCCACACCCACACGCTGGACCTCTTTGGGCCCCATGTGGCGCAGCACTTGCGCAGCATCGGTTGAACCCAGGGACAGCAGCAGAATCGCGGCTTTGTCGACCCGGCTGAGTTTGGCGATAGCGGCTCGGTTATCACTCATCTGCGTTAATCCACTCTTTCACGACCTGAGCCACACGACCCGGATCTTCGGCCACCAGGCTCTTGATTGCGTTCAACTGTGCGTCATAGCCTTCGCTCGGGCTAGGCAGCAGAATACTTTGCGGGCCACCGAGGCTGACGCGGTCGTTGGCCAGTTCGCCGTCCAGGCCGCCCATGCCACCGAGCTCCATATCGCTGCCCAGACCCGCCAACTGCTTGCCTTTACCGCCGCCGGTGATGTTGTTGAGCACCGGACGCAGCACGCCGAATACCAGCACCAGGATGAACAACACGCCGAGAACCTGTTTCACCACATCCCAGAACCAGGGCTGCGAGTAGAACGGAATGTCAGCGATGACTTCGCCACGCTCGGCCGAGAACGGCACGTTGATCACGCTGACGCTGTCGCCACGGCTGGCATCAAAACCGACGGCGTCCTGCACCAGACGCGTGAAGCGCGCCAATTCATCGGCGCTCCACGGCGCACGGGTGGTTTCACCGTTGGCCGCATTGACCTTGACCTGATCATCCACAACGACCGCAACCGACAGACGATTCAATCGGCCCTGCTGTTGCTTGGTGTGGCTGATGGAACGGTCGAGCTCGAAGTTCTTGGTGGATTGTTGACGCTTGTCTGCCGGGTACGGTGCCAGCATCGGCTGACCGGTTGCCGGGTCCATGATTTGCTGGCCGTTGGCATCCAGCAGCGGCTGACCTGGCTGGACCATGCCCGCGGAAGCGCTCGAGCCACCGGTAGTTTGTGGCGCCGAAGCCGGCGATGGCGGCTGGTTGCTCAGTGCACCGGGAACGCCTTGCGGACCGTTGCTGGCGGTGCGCTGTTCGGAAGTCGATTGCTCGCTGCGCAGGGCTGGCTGATCCGGGTTGAACTGCTCCGAAGTCGACTCGACTGCACTGAAATCCACGTCGGCGGAGACTTCAGCCTTGTAGCGGTCGTTACCCAGCACTGGCTGCAGAATATTGTGCACACGCTGAGTGAGCATGCTTTCCATGCGGCGGCTGTAATCGAATTGCTTGCCGGCCATGGTCAGTTCAGAGTTTTCCGCCTGATCGGAGAGCAAGGTGCCCTTCTGGTCGACGACGGTGATCTGCGACTTGCTCAACTCGGGAACACTGGTCGCGACCAGGTTGATGATGGCCATGACCTGACCCGGTTCCAGCGAGCGACCGGAATACAGCTCGACCAGCACCGATGCGCTTGGCTTGCGTTCATCACGCACGAATACCGAGCTTTTCGGAATCGCCAGGTGCACACGGGCACCCTTGACGTTGTTCAGGCTGGAAATGGTCCGTGCCAGTTCACCCTCAAGGCCACGACGATAACGGGTCGCCTCCATGAACTGACTGGTCCCAAGGCCCTGGTCCTTGTCGAGGATTTCAAAACCGATATTGCCGTCGCTGGGAGTGACACCAGCAGCGGCAAGCTTGAGCCGCGCACGCGACACATCATCGGCCTTGACCAGCAAGGCACCGGAGTTGGGTTCAATCGTGTAGGAAATGTCAGCGGCGGCCAGGGTTGCCATGACCTGCTTGGCGTCCATACCGGCAAGGCTGCCATACAGCGGTCGATAGTCGGGTTGCTGCGACCACAGCACCACGGCAAAACCAATCGCCACGCTCGCAGCCAGGCCAACCAACAGGCCCACCTGACGCAGCATGGTCATCTCGGAGAGGTTTTCCAGGAAGGACAGACCAAACAACGGCGGTTTGCCGTCTGCTGGCGTGACCTTGGCCGGAACGTTATCGGCGACTGCTTCTGCCATGACTCAATCTCGTCCTTAAACCGGCATCTGCATGATGTCTTGGTATGCCTGAACCAGCTTGTTACGCACTTGGGTCAACGCCTGGAAAGACACGCTGGCCTTCTGCGAGGAAATCATTACATCTGTCAGGTCGACGCCGCTTTTGCCAATTTCGAAAGCATTGGCCAGCTGGTTCGAAGCCTGCTGAGTGTCGTTGACCTTGTTGACGGCCTTGCCGAGCAGGTCGGAAAAGCTGCTACCGCCCATTTCCGGCACCGCGACTGCCGCTTTCGGCTGAGCCATGGCGTCCATTTGCATGGACCGCATGTCCAACATCAACCGATTAAATTCAATACCTTGGCTCATGGTCTACTCTCTCTGACGACCCGCAATTTTTTGACACTCACTCGGCGGATAGAGTGGTGTTAGCAACAAGGGTGCCAGCTCCATGGCGACACTTCATAAAAGTCCGACACGGATCACCGTATCTGTAGCAGCTGCCGAGCCCGCGAGRCAGTTGCTACAGATACGGTTCAGGTCGCGAACAAATAACCTTCGACATCCATTCCCGCATCGCGCATTTGCGCCAGCTTGTAGCGCAAGGTCCGCGGGCTGATACCCAGGCGCTCGGCCGCTTCCTTGCGCCGCCCGCGCTCGGAACGCAACGTATCGATGATCATCTGAAACTCGCGACGCCGCAGGTCATCGCCCAGTGCGCCCACTGAATCGCCTTGCGGCGCCTCGACCTCAAGCACTCGTGACGACATCGGAACCGGCGCCAATGTCGGCAGTGGCGCACAAGCGACCGGCCCCGCAAGGCAAAAGTCCTGCGGCTGAATCAAACCACCCTGTTGTAAAATCAGCGCCCGTTGAATGGCGTTATCCAGCTCGCGCACGTTGCCCGGCCACGGATAACCGATCAGGCAAGCCTGAGCTTCCGGCGACAGCCTGGCAGCGGCATGCTTCATTTTATTGACGTGCTTGGCCAGCAGACGCTCGGCCAGCGGCAAGATATCGGCGGTGCGTTCACGCAACGGACGCCAGGCCAGCGGAAACACCGACAGGCGATAGTAAAGGTCTTCACGAAAGCGCCCTGCCGCCACTTCGCCCGCCAGATCGCGGTTAGTGGTCGCAACCACCCGGATATCCAGCGCGATAGGCTTGCGTGCGCCCACGCGCTCGACTTCACGCTCCTGCAACACGCGCAGCAGCTTGGCCTGAAGCCCCAGGGGCATTTCGGAAATTTCGTCGAGCAGAATGGTCCCGCCATCGGCCTGCTCGAACTTGCCGGCTTGGGCCGCAATAGCGCCGGTGAACGAGCCTTTCTCATGACCAAACAAGGTCGCCTCGAGCATGTTGTCCGGGATCGCCGCACAATTGATCGCAATGAACGGCTGACTGGCGCGATGCGAGTGCTGGTGAATGTAACGCGCCAGCACCTCCTTGCCGGTACCCGACTCACCCGAGATCAACACCGTCGAATCACTGCGCGCCACACGCGCTGMCAACTCAAGCAGCTGCGCACTCGCCGGCTCGAACGCCACCGGACCTTCGCCCTCTGCGGCACCGAGACAACCCAGGGCATGGCGCGCCACCAGATCCAGCAACGCCTTGGGCTCGAAGGGCTTGACCAGATAGTCCGCCGCCCCCTGACGCATCGCATCGACGGCGCGCTCGACCGCACCATGCGCGGTCATCAGCAAGACCGGCAACTGCGGCTGACGAATTCGCAACAAACCCAACAACTGATGACCATCCATGCCCGGCATGTTGACGTCACTGACCACCAGATTGAATGACTCGCTCGCCACCGCTTCCAGGGCGTCTTCAGCCGAGCCCACAGCGGTGTAGTGGTGACCGGCCAGCAGCAGCGTATCCGTCAACGCTTCGCGCAGCGAGCGGTCATCTTCAACCAGTAAAACCTTGATTGCCATCAGCCTCTTTCCACTCCTTGAGCGCTGGAAAACAACGGCAAGACCACCACCGCACACGTACCACGGCCCGGCCGCGAGCGCATCTGCAATTCTCCCTGATGAGCACGGGCCACCGCCTTGACCACGGTCAGGCCAAGGCCGGTACCGGTAGTTTTGGTGGTGAAAAACGGCTCACCCAGGCGCGCCAGCACGGCAGGGTCGATACCGCCGCCGTTATCGCTGACACACAGCCGAAGGGTGTTTTCACGAGTGTATAGATGAACTTTAAGACGGACGTCGCCCGCACTGGCCTGAATCGCATTTTCAATCAGGTTCAGCAGCGCGCCGACCAGCGTGTCGCGATTACACAGCAACTCCCCGGCATGACTGTCGCACTGCCAGCGCACCGGATAATCCTGAACATGCGTCGATGCCGCCGCTTGCAGCGATTGCAGGAGCGCCCCGGGCGTCACTCGATCAGTCAACGGCAGCTCGCCGCGAGCGAACACCAGCATGTCCCGCACCTGATGTTCGAGTTCATGCAGGCGCTCTTTCAAACGCCCGGCAAACCGTTGCTGGGTAGCGACCGGCAACTCTTGCTCAGTCAAATGGCTGGCGTACAGCAATGCCGCGGACAGCGGCGTGCGAATCTGATGCGCCAGGGAGGCGACCATCCKCCCGAGGGACGACAAGCGCTCATGGCGAGCCAATTGGTCCTGCAAGTGCCGGGTTTCGGTCAGGTCGTTGAGCAGCACCAACTGGCCCGGCTCGGCATCCAGCGAGCGCGTGGCAATCGACAGGCGTCGACCATCCTTCAGGGAAATTTCATGACCGTCGTCTTCGCGTGGTGCAAAGCAGCGGGCAATCACATGACGCCACAACTCGCCTTCGAGCGGCAGACCCAGCAGCTCGCAGGCCGCCGGATTGGCTTCGCGCACCATGCCCTGGGCGTCAATGACGATGACGCCACCGGGCAACAAGTCGAGAAGGTTTTGCAGCCGGTTGGCCAGGCGTTCTTTTTCGGCCAGCTCTTGCATGCGCTGAGCACTGACCACTGCCAGTTCACCCTTGAGCTCGGTGACCCGAGCTTCAAGCATGCTGTAGGAATCGGTCAGTTGGCTCGACATCTGACTGAACAGCGCGAACGCCTGCTCAAGGCCAAGCCGACTTGCCTGCTCTACAGGGGACGATTGCCCCGAGGTTTCGGAGACAGGAGACATTTGGGCGGCGTGGGGCATCGTGCTCTCTCGCTTGGCTGACCGTCAGTTAAACGGAACGTTGCGAGGGACGTAGCAATACCCGTGCCTAAAAAAAACCGCCCATTATTCAGTGAGTTGAAAAACAGGCGTCAATCATCCGCCTGCTCATCACCTTCGCGACGGCTCATGCCGTACTTGCGCATCTTCTCGACCAGAGTGGTACGGCGAATGCGCAGGCGTTCGGCAGCACGCGCCACGATGCCATTGGCATCATCCAGCGCCTGCTGAATCAGGCCCTGCTCCAGACCACCGAGGTAGTCCTTGAGGTCCAGACCTTCTGGCGGCAGCATGGCGTTAGCGCTGAAGTCCGGGGTATGGCCATTGATGGCTACCCGCTCTTCAAGATCACTGCGCAAGCTATCGACCAATTGTTCGTCTTCGTCATCGACATAACGGAATTTCTTCGGCAATTCGACCACACCGATCACGCCGTACGGGTGCATGATCGCCATGCGCTCGACCAGGTTGGCCAGCTCACGGACGTTGCCCGGCCAGCCATGACGGCACAGCGACATGATCGCTGCCGAGTTGAAGCGAATGGAACCGCGCTTCTCGTGCTCCATGCGCGAGATCAACTCGTTCATCAGCAACGGAATATCTTCGACACGCTCACGCAGCGGCGCCATCTCGATCGGGAAAACATTGAGGCGGTAGTACAGGTCCTCACGGAAGCTGCCAACCTCGATCATGCTTTCGAGATTTTTGTGGGTCGCGGCAATGATCCGCACATCGACGCTCTGGGTCTTGTTGCTCCCCACGCGCTCAAAGGTGCGCTCCTGCAATACCCGCAGCAGCTTGACCTGCATCGGCAATGGCATGTCGCCGATCTCATCGAGAAACAGCGTACCGCCGTTGGCCAGCTCAAAGCGCCCGGCGCGGCTGGTGATGGCCCCGGTAAAGGCGCCTTTCTCATGGCCGAACAGTTCGCTTTCCAGCAGCTCGGCCGGAATCGCACCACAGTTGACCGGAACGAACGGCGCGTCACGCCGCTTGGAGTGATAGTGCAGGTTGCGCGCGACCACTTCCTTGCCCGTACCGGACTCACCGAGGATCAGCACGCTGGCATCGGTGTCGGCCACTTGCTGCATCATCTGGCGGACGTGTTGAATCGCCCGGCTGGTGCCGACAAGGCTACGAAACAGATTGGGCTCACGGTGACGACCACGCTCACGGGCCTGGTCGTACATCTCGCGATAAACCTGGGCGCGGTGCAGGGAGTCGAGCAACTTGCTGTAGCTGGGCGGCATTTCCAGTGTGGAAAGTACCCGGCGACGCTGGTCTTCCGGCAGGTCAATGGAAGAATTATCGCCCATTAACAAAACCGGAAGGAACTCATCCCAGGTAGCGAGTGTCTTTAACAAGC
>NZ_JBFTLU010000031.1:0-17406 GCF_056396605.1 Pseudomonas sp. 05T35 | reverse complement strand
CTTCCAGATCGACCGAGGAGGCAGGATTTACKACCGCTTCGCGGCCGAACGCAGCCTTCGGCAGTTGCTACAGATTGCGTAAACCCGGAATGTCTTATGCCTCCTGGAGTGGCGTCATGAGTGAGTTCGTCAAGGTCGCCTGCGTGGGGGATGTCGAACCGGGTAACGGCATAACCGTGAACCTTGGGGGCACGCCCGTCGCGCTGTTCAATGTCGATGGCCAGTACTTCGCCATCCACAACACCTGCCCGCACGAAGACGGTTCGCTGGGGGACGGAATACTGTGCGACAACGTGGTGATTTGCCCGGTCCACGCCTACGAGTTCGACGTGACCAGCGGCGAATGCCTCACCGAACCGGCTTACCAGGTCGAACAGTTCGAGGTCCGGGTGGACGGTAACGACATCCTGTTACGGCAATCGTCGGATGTTTGAACGCCAGGGGCTAGCTCGGGTCGTAAGGAACAGGGAAGGAGTATAGTTAAACGATCACATCATCCTGCCAACAGCAGGAGGCATCCGCGATGAGCACTGACAATGCGAGGATCCGCGAACTCAGCAACCGGGCCTACAAGTACGGCTTTGTCTCTGATTTTGAGAACGATGCGGCCCCGCGTGGCCTCAACGAAGACCTCATCCGCCTGATCTCGGCGAAGAAGAACGAGCCGCAGTGGCTGCTCGACTGGCGTCTGAAGGCGTATCGCCACTGGCTGACGATGCGCGAGCCCACCTGGCAGAACGTTCGCTTCGAGCCCATCGACTACCAGGACATCATCTATTACTCGGCGCCCAAACCGAAAACCCCGGGGCCCAATAGTCTTGACGAGGTTGATCCCGAGCTGCGCGAGATGTTTGGCAAGCTTGGCATCTCGCTCGCCGAACAGGAACGCCTGACCGGCGTCGCGGTGGATGCGGTGGTCGACTCGGTCTCGGTCGCGACCACCTTCAAGCACAAACTCGCCGAAGTCGGGGTGATCTTCTGCTCGTTCTCAGAAGCCGTGCAAAAGCATCCGGAACTGGTGCGCAAGTACCTCGGTTCGGTGGTGCCCTACAGCGACAACTTCTTTGCCACGCTGAACTCGGCGGTGTTTTCCGACGGTTCCTTCTGCTACGTGCCCAAGGGCGTGCGTTGCCCGATGGAACTGTCGACCTACTTTCGCATCAACGCCGCGGACACCGGCCAGTTCGAACGCACGTTGATCGTTGCAGAAGAGGGCGCCTATGTGAGCTACCTCGAGGGCTGCACCGCGCCGATGCGCGACAATAACCAACTGCACGCGGCGGTGGTCGAGCTGGTTGCGCTGGATAATGCCCAGATCAAGTACGCCACGGTGCAGAACTGGTACCCCGGCGATGCCGAAGGACGTGGCGGTATCTTCAATTTCGTCACCAAGCGCGGCAAATGTGCAGGCGCGCACTCGAAGATTTCCTGGACCCAGGTCGAAACCGGCTCCGCGATCACCTGGAAATACCCGGGAGTGATTCTCCAGGGCGATTATTCGGTCGGCGAGTTCTATTCAGTAGCCCTGACAGCCAATCACCAGCAGGCGGACACCGGCACCAAGATGATCCATATCGGCCGGCATACGCGCAGCACCATTCTGTCCAAGGGAATATCCGCCGGTCATGGACAGAACACCTACCGCGGCCTGGTGAAGATCCAGAAAGCCGCKACCGGTGCCCGCAACCATACGCAGTGTGACTCGCTGCTGCTGGGCAGCGAGTGTGGCGCACATACGTTTCCTTATATCGACGTGAAGAACCCCAGTGCCCAGGTCGAGCATGAGGCTTCCACGTCGAAGATCAGCGACGAGCAGCTGTTTTACTGCCGACAGCGCGGCATCAGCGCGGAGGATGCGGTGCCGATGATCGTCAACGGCTTCTGCCGCGAAGTGCTCAAGGAGCTGCCGATGGAATTTGCAGTAGAAGCCCAGAAACTTCTGGGTGTGAGCCTGGAGGGCTGCGTGGGCTAAGGCCCGGGGTGGGAGCATGCTCGAGATCAATGATCTGCACGCCAGCGTCGACGGCCGTGAAATCCTGCGGGGTATCACGCTGCGGGTGGAAGCGGGCGAGGTGCATGCGATCATGGGGCCGAACGGCTCCGGTAAAAGCACGCTGGCCCAGGTCCTCGCGGGCCTTGAGACTTACGAGGTCAGCGGCCAGGTGCTGTATGACGGCCAGGACCTGCTCGCCATGCCGCCGGAAGCGCGGGCGGTCGCCGGGATTTTCCTGGCGTTTCAGTACCCGGTGGAAATTCCCGGTGTCGGCAACCTCTATTTCCTGCGCACGGCCCTCAATGCCGTGCGCAAACAGCGTGGGCTTGAAGAACTCGATGCGCTGGATTTCCTTGAGCTCGCCAAGGAGCGCATGGCGCTGGTCGAGATGGACCAGAGCTTCATGAACCGCTCGCTCAACGTCGACTTCTCGGGTGGAGAGAAGAAGCGCAACGAGATTTTCCAGATGGCGATTCTCGAACCCCGGCTGGCGATCCTCGACGAGACCGACTCGGGCCTCGACATCGACGCGCTGCGAACAGTCGCAGCCGGCGTCAATGCGCTGCGCAGCAAGGATCGCGCGCTGCTGGTGATCACCCACTATCAACGACTGCTCGACTACATCGTCCCGGATCACGTGCACGTCATGGCCAACGGGCGGATCGTCCAGTCCGGCGGCAAGGAGCTGGCCATCGAGCTGGAAAAGCACGGCTATGCCAGCTATGAGCAGGATTCTGCAGCGCCCGGAGCCAGGCCATGAACAGCGCGGCGTTCCTCTCGCAGCTCACCCCCAGCGTTGACGTCCAGCGTCCGGCCTGGCTGCAAGCATTGCGCCGCGATGCGTTCCAGTGGGTGATCGAGCAAGGCTTTCCGACGGTCAAGGACGAGGCCTGGAAGCACACGCGAGTCGCGCCGATCCTGGAGATTCCTTTCCAGCCGGTCGAAACGATCGCGAGTCAGGACCTGTCCGCCGTCGACATCGAACGACTCGCCGGCAACTACGGTGGCGTGCGACTGGTCTTCGTCAACGGCTATTTCGCGCCTGAGCTGTCGGCACTTGATGGGCTGCCCCGCGGCGTTAAGGTGTGCCCATTTGCACCGCTGCTGAACGCCGACAACGGCGAACTCGAAAGTTTGTTCGCCCATGCGTTTCGCTCACACCCCCAAGCCTTTACCGCACTGAATGCGGCGTTCGCCGAGGACGGGGCGTTGGTGCAGATTCCCGCCCACACGACGCTCGATGTCCCGATCCATCTGGTGTTTCTCTCGACATCGGACGCCACGCCACGGGTGACTCATCCACGTGTCCTGGTGCAGATGGGGGCCGGGAGCCGGGCGATTCTGGTGCAAAGCCACGTCAGCAGCGGGGAAGCGGTCTACCTGAGTAACGCAGTCAGCGAGGTGCTGCTGGACGCCGACGCCACGCTTGAACATTACACGCTGCAGAACGAGAGCACGGCTGCCTTCCACGTCGCGCTGCTCAGTGTGCGCCAGGCGCAGGGCAGCCGCTTCATAGCGCATTCCCTGGCACTGGGCTCGACGCTGGCACGGCAAGAGCTGCGCGTGGTACTCGAAGGTCCCGGCGCCGAAGTCGCCCTGAACGGTTTGTACCTGCCGCGAGGCCAACAACACCTGGATAACCAGACAACCATCGAGCATCGGGCACCGCGTTGTACCAGCCGCGAACGCTATAAGGGCGTGATCGATGATCATGGGCATGGAATCTTTGACGGACGGATCATCGTGCGTCCGGGAGCGATGAAGACCGATGCCAGCCAGACCAACAAGAATCTGTTGTTGTCGACGTCGGCCCAGGTCAACTCTCAGCCTCGGCTGGAGATTTTTGCCGATGACGTCAAGTGCGCTCACGGTGCCGCCGTCGGTCAACTGGATGAGCAGGCTATTTTCTACCTGCGCTCACGAGGGATTCCGCTGGCGGCAGCGCGGTCACTGCTGACCTTCGCGTTTGTCAGCGAGATGCTCGAGCTCATTGAGCTGGAGCCGTTGCGCGAGCATGTGCAGCGACTGGTCACCGCGCAGTTGCACGGGCGGGAGGTGTCGGCATGAGCGACCTCGAAAACCGCCTTCAAGGGCTATCGAAACCACTCCACCTTTCGCCAGGCTACGACGTCGAACGTGTGCGCCAGGCGTTCCCGATCCTCGCGGAGACGATCTACGGCAAGCCGCTGATTTACCTCGACAGTGCCGCGACCAGCCAGAAGCCGCAGGCGGTCATCGACGCCATGTCGCACTTCTTTTCAAAGGAAAACGCCAACGTGCACCGCGGCGTGCATTATCTTTCGGTGCGCGCCACCGAGGAGTATGAAAAGGCTCGGGCCAAGGTCCAGGGCTTCCTCAATGCCGAGTCMGTCGAAGAGATCGTCTTCGTCCGCGGCACGACTGAAGCGGTCAATCTCGTGGCGCAAACCTATGGCAAGACTCAGCTCCGCGCAGGCGACGAGGTACTGATCACGGCCATGGAACACCATTCGAATATCGTGCCTTGGCAAATGCTCTGCGAGCAGACTGGCGCGCGGCTGCGGGTGGCACCGATCAACGACGCTGGCGAACTGCTGCTCGATGAGCTGGAACGGCTGATCGGGCCCAGGACCCGGCTGCTGGCCGTCACTCATGTCTCCAATGTGCTGGGCACCATCAACCCGATCCGGCGTATTGTCGAACTCGCCCATGCGCGTGGCGTACGCGTGCTGGTCGACGGCGCCCAGGCAGCTCCGCACCTCAAGGTCGACGTACGAGCGTTGGGCTGCGATTTCTACGCCTTGTCTGGCCATAAAATGTACGGCCCCACCGGCATCGGCGTGCTCTACGGCCGTCACGAGCTGCTCGAAAGCATGCCGCCTTATCAGGGCGGCGGCGACATGATTCTCTCGGTCAGCTTCGAGAAAACCGTCTACAACAAACCGCCGTACAAGTTTGAAGCGGGAACGCCGAACATGGCCGGCGCTATCGGCCTTGGTGCGGCGATCGACTTTCTCGCTGAACTCGGGCCAGAGGCGATTGCGGCTCACGAGCAGGCCGTGCAGGCCTACGCCACGAAGGCGCTGTCGACGGTGCCTGGCCTGCGGCTGATCGGTACGGCAGCAGAGAAGGTCGGGGTCCTTTCGTTTGTCCTCGACGGCATCCACCCGCACGACATCGGCACCATCCTCGACCGCGAAGGGATCGCGATTCGCACCGGGCATCACTGCGCACAGCCCTTGATGAACCGTTTCGGCGTGCCCGCCACCGCTCGCGCGTCGCTCGGCTGCTACAGCACCGAGCGTGATATCGATGCACTGGTGGCCGGTCTGGCCAAAGTTCAGGAGGTGTTCCGATGAGTGGCGACGAACTGCGCGACCTCTACCAGGACGTGATCATCGACCACGGCAAACGGCCGCGTAACTTYCACCCACTAGCGGACGCGACCTGTACGGCGGAGGGTTTCAATCCGCTGTGCGGCGATCAGTTGAAGATCTATCTCAAGCTTGCGAACGGGGTGATCGAGGACATCAGCTTTCAGGGGGTTGGCTGTGCCATCTCCCAGGCCTCGGCGTCCCTGATGACGCTGGCGGTGAAGGGGAAAAAACCGGAGGAGGCGCAGGCACTTTTTGCCCGGGTGCATACGTTGCTCACCGAAGGGCCAAACGCCCGGGTGACACCCGCAGAGCTCGGTAAACTCGCGGTGCTTTCGGGCGTTTGGGAGTTTCCGGTGCGGGTCAAGTGCGCCACTCTGGCCTGGCACACGCTGCGTAGCGCTCTCGAAGGCGGCGCCTCGCAGGTCACGACGGAGTAATCAGCCATGGCAGCCACATTACCAATTCCCCGTATTCACCTGCGCGAACCGGCACGCAAAGTCTTGCTCGATGCCCTGGCAGACGGCCATGTGCGCGGAGTGCGGCTGAAGATCGACGAGCATTTCGCGCATGAGTTTTTCTTTGAGCGCGTTGCCGAAGGCGATATCACGGTCGAGGCAGACGGCATCAAGCTGTCGCTCGATCCCGCGAGCGCGGGGCGTGCCGATGGTTTGTCCGTCGATTTTACGTATGACCTGCATGGCGCCGGCTTCCACTTCGATAACCCGAATAAACCGGGCTACCTGCAACCGATCGAACTCACGCGGGACTGCGCAGTCACCCTGATTCCGGGCGGGGAGCGACTGCAACTGGGTCGTGGCGAGCAGGTAGTGGTGACCCAGGCGCTCGGTGGCAGCTTCACGGTGCAAATCTCCAGGGGCCGGCTGGCACGGATCGCCGCCGCTGACGCCGATGCGTTGGGGCGGGATGCTCAGCAGCAGGAGCAGCCCCAGGCGAGCAGTGGCGGGTTCGACGTCCAGCAAGTGTTCGACATGCTGCGCACCGTCTACGACCCGGAGATCCCGGTCAACGTGGTCGATCTCGGGCTCATTTACCAGTGTGAAACCCGTTTGCTTGCCGACGGCGGCCAGCGAGTCGAGATCAAGATGTCCATGACCGCGCCCGGTTGCGGAATGGGCGACGTACTCAAAGAAGAGGCGTACACCAAGGTCCAGAGTATCCCTGGAGTCAGCGAGGTCGAGGTCGAGATCGTCTGGGACCCGCCATGGGATCAAAGCCGTATGTCCGAGACAGCGCGCTTGCAGTTGGGGCTGTTCTGAGGAACCCGGCGTGAGGAGCCAGCCATGAGCAATCGACTCGCCAAAGAGACTTCGCCCTATCTGCGCCAGCATGCAGAGAACCCCGTCGATTGGTATCCGTGGGGCGAGGAAGCGTTCCGCCGCGCGCGCGACGAGGACAAGCCCATCCACTTGTCGCTGGGTTATGCCGCCTGCCACTGGTGTCATGTGATGGCCCACGAGTCGTTCGAGAACCCCGAGACCGCGCGCCTGATGAACGAGCGCTTCATCAATATCAAAGTCGACCGCCAGGAACGGCCTGACCTCGACGACATCTATCAACAAGTCGTGCAAATGATGGGGCAGGGCGGCGGCTGGCCGTTAACGGTGTTCCTGACTGCCGAGCGCGAGCCGTTCTTCGGCGGCACCTACTTTCCGCCAGACGACGGTTATGGTCGGCCAGGCTTCGCTCAACTGCTGCTCGGTCTGAGCGACGCCTGGCAGAATAACCGCGCAGCRCTGCAACAGAATGTTGAACAGTTCCTTCAGGGTTATCGCAAGCTGGAGGCGTCAATGCTGGAGGGTGATACACCGCTGGAGCCAGACCAGCCGGCCACCGCTGCCCGGTTGTTTGCCCGAAACACCGACCCGGTGAACGGCGGCCTGGGCAACGCGCCGAAATTTCCCAACCCGGCCTGCCATGATCTGGTCCTGCGCGTCTATCAGCGTCTGCACGAGCCGGATTTGCTGCATTCGGTAGAGTTGACCCTTGATCGCATGGCCGCTGGCGGGCTCTACGATCACCTCGGCGGCGGTTTTGCTCGTTACTGCGTGGATGAACGCTGGGCCGTTCCTCATTTCGAAAAGATGCTCTACGACAACGGTCAGCTCGTGAAGCTCTATGCCGATGCCTATCGCGAGACCGGCAAGCCTGCCTGGCGGCGTGTGTTCGAGGAAAGCACCGACTACATCCTGCGTGACATGACTCACCCTGACGGCGGTTTCTACGCCAGTGAAGACGCTGACAGCGAGGGTGAAGAGGGCAAGTTCTACGTGTGGACACTCGCTCAAGTGCAGGCCGCGCTCGGCGAGCCGGATGCTGCGCTGGCCTGCCGGGCTTACGGCGTCACCGCCAACGGCAACTTCGAGCATGGCAGCACGGTGCTGCACCGCGCAGTCGCACTGGACGCAGTGCAGGAACTACAGCTCAAGGGCCTGCGCGACAGGTTATTGCTGGCCCGTGCCCAACGTATTCGTCCGGGGCGCGACGAGAACATCCTCACCAGCTGGAACGCGTTAATGATCCAGGGTCTCTGCGCGGCTTATCAGGCGACCGGAACCACAACGTATCTGGACGCCGCGAGGCGCGCCGCCGACTTCATTCTGGACCGACTCTCGACGCCTGAAGGTGGACTTTACCGGGCCTGGCGGGAGGGCACGGCGAAGGTTCCAGGCTTCCTCGAAGACTACGCCTTCCTCGCCAACGCCTTGATCGATCTCTACGAGTGCGACTTCGATAAACGCTATGTCGAACGCGCCACGCAACTGGTCGAGGTGATCCTCGCCAAGTTCTGGGAGGACGGACTTTACTTCACGCCCAGCGATGGCGAGCCGCTGGTGCACAGGCCTCGGGCACCGCACGACAGTGCCTGGCCGTCAGGTACCTCGGCCTGCGTGTTCGCTTTCCTGCGACTTTTTGAACTGACCGGCCGCGAGCTTTACCACGAACGCGCCGAGCAGGTATTGGCGATGTATCGCGCTGCAGCCGCGCAGAATCCCTTCGGTTTCGCCCATCTGCTGGCGGCGCAGGACTGGGTACAGCGTGGCCCGATCAGCATCGTCGTTGCCGGCGAGCGTTCCGCCGCCAGCACCTTGGTCGCGAAGCTGCAGCGCCGCTACCTGCCGGCACGCGTCCTGGCCTTTGCCGAGGATGTGCCCATCGGCGCGGGCCGACATGCGCTTGCGGGACAAACCAGCGCCTATGTCTGCCGAAACCGCACTTGCGAGCCACCGGTAACCAGCGCCGAGGAGCTTGTAGAGCGCTGCCTGAAATGAAGAGCCGGAATTGAATCAAACCGTCAACGCGAGGAGACAACGATGGACAACAAGAGCAGCCACAACCCTTACACGTACCAACGTCTCAAGCATCTATATCCTGATTACTTCAGTGCCTTGGAGGCCCTGGGTACAGCGGTGCATCATGCCGGGCCGCTGGACGAGAAAACCGTCCAGCTGATTCAGCTCGGTGCCGCGGCGGCAATCCGCTCGGAAGGCGCCGTGCACAGTCATACCCGACGGGCACTGGCAGCCGGGGCGACGACTGAGGAGATCCATCACGCACTGATCGCCTTGACCAGCACGATCGGCTTCCCGACGGTCATTGCGGCGATGAGCTGGGTGGATGATGTGATCGGGAAAAGAGGCAATGACGCGCCGGAGCTCTGAGTACACCGCCGACGACCGGGTTTCGCTACATCCCGTGCAATCTTGACTATAGTTTCAAGTGTCGGCGGCCGTCGTTCAGTCACCGTGTTCGTCCAAGATTTCCCGGGCAAGTTCCGGGTAACTCCACCTGATCAGGAGCGCACGATGGACCTCAACCGTCGTCAGTTCTTCAAGGTCGCCGCTATCGGCCTTGGAGGCTCCAGCCTGGCCGCGCTGGGTATGGCACCCGCGCCAGCCTTCGCCGAGCAAGTCCGCCACTTCAAGCTGGCCCATACCCATGAAACCCGCAATACCTGTCCCTACTGTTCGGTGGGTTGCGGCTTGATCATGTACAGCCAGGGCGATGCGGCCAAGAACGTCAATCAGAGCATCATCCACATCGAAGGGGATGCCGACCACCCGGTCAATCGCGGCACGCTGTGCCCTAAAGGCGCAGGCCTGCTGGACTTTGTCCATAGCCCCAGCCGGCTGCAATATCCGCAAGTACGCAAGCCGGGCAGCAAGGAGTGGACGCGGGTGTCGTGGGATGAAGCGCTGGATCGCATCGCCGACCTGATGAAGGCCGACCGTGACGCCAACTTCATCGAGAAGAATGCCAAGGGCCAAACGGTCAACCGTTGGCTGACGACGGGTTTTCTCGCTGCCTCGGCGTCCTCCAACGAAGCCGGTTACATGACCCATAAGGTCGTTCGCAGTCTGGGCATGCTGGGGTTCGATAACCAGGCACGTGTCTGACATGGCCCGACGGTGGCAAGTCTTGCCCCAACGTATGGCCGAGGTGCGATGACCAACCACTGGACCGATATCGCCAACGCGAATCTGGTCCTGGTCATGGGCGGCAATGCTGCTGAAGCCCACCCCTGTGGCTTTAAATGGGTGACCGAAGCCAAAGCGCACAACCAGGCGCGCTTGATCGTGGTCGACCCGCGCTTCACCCGTACCGCCTCGGTGGCCGATTATTACGCACCGATCCGTACCGGCACCGATATCGCCTTCATGGGCGGTCTGATCAACTATTTGCTCACTGAAAACAAGATCCAGCACGAGTACGTGCACGCCTATACGGACGTGGCGTTCATCGTCAAGGCCGACTTTGGTTTCGAGGACGGGCTGTTTACCGGCTACGACGCGACCAAGCGTACCTACAGCGACAAGTCGAGCTGGGGCTATGAAATCGGCGAGGACGGTTTCGCCAAAGTCGACCCGTCCCTGATGCACCCGCGTTGCGTCTACCAACTGATGAAGCAGCATTACAGCCGCTACACCCTGGAGCTGACCAGCCAGATCTGCGGCATGCCGCAAGATGCCCTGCAAAAGATCTGGGAAGAGATTGCTACTTGCTCGCAACCGGGCAAGACCATGACGATTCTCTATGCGCTGGGCTGGACCCAGCATTCGACGGGATCGCAGATGATTCGCAGCGCAGCCATGGTGCAGTTGCTGTTGGGCAACGTCGGCATGCCGGGCGGGGGCGTCAATGYCCTGCGCGGGCACTCCAACATCCAGGGCCTGACCGACCTTGGGTTGCTGTCGAACCTGCTGCCCGGCTACCTGACCTTGCCGGGCGATGCCGAACAGGACTACGACGCCTACATTGCCAAGCGTGCACTCAAGCCACTTCGGCCCGGACAGCTGTCTTATTGGCAGAACTACGGCAAGTTCCACGTCAGCCTGATGAAGGCCTGGTACGGTGCCAATGCCACCGCCGACAACCACTGGGGCTACGACTGGCTGCCGAAGCTCGACATCCCCGGCTACGACATCCTGAAAGTGTTCGACATGATGTCCAGCGGGCAGGTCAACGGCTACGTCTGCCAAGGCTTCAATCCCATCGCTGCCTTACCCGACAAGAACCGGGTGATGGCCGCGCTGGCCAAACTCAAGTGGCTGGTGGTGATGGACCCGCTCGCTACCGAGACTTCGGAATTCTGGCGCAATGTCGGGCCTTACAACGATGTCGAAACGGCCGGCATCCAGACCGAAGTCATCCGCCTGCCCACCACCTGCTTCGCCGAAGAGGATGGCTCACTGGTCAACAGCGGCCGCTGGCTGCAATGGCACTGGAAGGGCGCCAATGGTCCGGGACAAGCACGCACCGACATCAAGATCATGAGCGAGCTGTTCATCCGTTTGCGTCAGCGTTACCAGGCCAACGGCGGTGCTTTCGCCGAGCCGATTCTCAAGCTCAGTTGGCCCTACAAGGTGCCTGACGATCCGACACCGGAAGAGATTGCCAAGGAGTTCAACGGCTACGCGATTGCCGATGTCACTGACGCCACGGGCGCGACGCTCAAGGCGGGGCAGCAGCTATCCGGTTTTGGCCAGCTCAAGGACGACGGCAGCACGGCGTCGGGCTGCTGGATCTTCTGCGGCAGCTGGACCGAGCAGGGCAACCAGATGGCTCGCCGCGACAACAGCGACCCTTTCGGGATGAAGCAGAATCTGGGATGGGCCTGGGCCTGGCCGATGAACCGGCGCATTCTCTACAACCGCGCCTCGGCCGACCCGAAAGGCCAGCCGTGGGATCCGAAAAAGCGCCTGGTGTGGTGGAACGGCAAGTCCTGGGGCGGCACCGATGTGCCTGACTACAAGGCCGACGTACCGCCGGAAGCAGGCATGAACCCGTTCATCATGAACCCCGAAGGGGTGGCGCGTTTCTTCGCCCTCGACAAGATGAACGAAGGGCCTTTCCCGGAACATTACGAACCGTTCGAAACGCCTATCGGCATCAACCCGCTGCACCCCACCAACAAGAAGGCGACCAGCAACCCGGCCGGGCGCATCTTCGATTCGGTCTGGGAGTCGCTCGGGACGGCGAAGGATTTCCCCTATGCCGCCACGAGCTACCGGCTCACCGAGCACTTCCACTTCTGGACCAAGCATTGCCCGATCAATGCCATCACCCAGCCCGAGCAGTTCGTCGAGATTGGTGAAGCCCTGGCCAAGGAGAAGGGGATTGCCCCAGGCGATCGGGTAAGGGTCAGCTCCAAGCGCGGGCATATCGAGGCGGTGGCGGTGGTGACCAAGCGGATTCGTCCGCTGCAGGTCAACAACCAGACCGTGCACCATATCGGCATTCCGTTGCACTGGGGGTTCACCGGGGCAACCCGGCATGGCTACCTGACAAACACCCTGGTGCCGTTCCTCGGTGACGGCAATACACAGACCCCGGAATCCAAGTCATTCCTGGTCAATGTGGAGAAAATCTGATGGCCAACCAAGACATCATTGCCCGTTCGGCCACCACCACCTTGCCGCCTTCGGTACGTCAACAGGAGGAAGTCGCCAAACTCATCGATACCACCAAGTGCATCGGTTGCAAGGCCTGCCAGGTGGCCTGTTCGGAATGGAACGAATTGCGCGACGAGGTCGGCCACAACCATGGAACCTACGACAACCCGCAGGATCTCAGCGCCGAGACCTGGACCCTGATGCGCTTCACCGAGCACGAAACCGATGCCGGCAACCTCGAATGGCTGATTCGCAAGGACGGTTGCATGCACTGCGCCGAACCCGGCTGCCTCGCGGCCTGCCCAAGTCCCGGGGCGATCATCAAGCACGCCAATGGCATTGTCGATTTCGATCAGGACCATTGCATCGGCTGCGGTTATTGCATCACCGGCTGCCCCTTCAACATTCCGCGCATTTCACGCAAAGACCACAAGGCCTACAAGTGCACGCTGTGTTCGGACCGGGTGGCGGTCGGGCTGGAACCGGCGTGCGTCAAGACCTGCCCGACCGGCGCCATCGTGTTCGGCAGCAAGGAGGACATGAAAGAACACGCCGCCGAGCGCATCGTCGACCTCAAGTCACGGGGCTTCGACAACGCCGGGCTGTACGATCCCGCCGGCGTCGGCGGCACGCATGTGATGTACGTCCTGCACCACGCCGACCAGCCATCGCTGTACGCCGGCTTGCCGAACCAGCCGGTCATCAGCCCATTGGTCGGGCTGTGGAAAGGCGTGAGCAAACCACTGGCGTTGCTGGCCATGGGCGCTGCGGTGCTGGCGGGTTTTTTCCATTACGTGCGCATCGGCCCGCAGCGCGTCGAGGAAGACGAACACCCGCCCGGCAAGGATTCCAGCGTGCATGAAGTCGACCCGACGGTGCATGTCTATGACCCGAACACGCCAGGATCGCAGGAGGACAGGCGACCATGAAAGACAAAACGATCCTGCGCTACAACGCCAACGAACGCACCAATCACTGGCTGGTGGCGATTCTGTTTTTCATGGCAGCCCTGTCGGGTCTGGCACTGTTCCACCCGTCGCTGTTCTGGCTCAGCGAGTTGTTTGGCGGCGGGCCGTGGACGCGCATCCTGCACCCCTTCATGGGCGTGCTGATGTTCGTGTTTTTCCTGGGGCTGGTGATCAGCTTCTGGCGAGCCAACTTTTTCATCGACAACGACCGCCTGTGGCTCAAACGGGTCAACCGGGTGATGCGCAATGAGGAGGAAGGCGTACCGCCCATCGGCAAGTACAACCCCGGGCAGAAGCTGCTGTTCTGGACCCTGTTGGTCTGCATGCTGATATTGCTGCTGAGCGGGGTGGTGATCTGGCGGGCCTATTTCAGCCAATACTTCGGCATCACCTCGATTCGCCTGGCAATGCTGTTGCATGCGCTGGCGGCGTTCGTGCTGGTGCTGAGTATCATCGTGCACATCTACGCCGGCCTCTGGATCAAGGGCTCGGTCAGCGCAATGCTGCATGGCGGGGTCAGCCGTGCCTGGGCGAAGAAACATCATGCGCTCTGGTACCGCGAGGTGACACACGACGAGAACCCTGACAGCCAGATAAGCAAGAAAGGATGATGCCTTGAGCACGATACTCGAGCCCGGACAAATCGAGGCGGCGGCGAGCACACCGCCGTTCCTGCGCCTGCCGCCGCCCAACCTGTACACCTTGCGTGCGATGCGCCTGGAGCGATTGGCCAATGGGCATCCGCTGGCCGATTTCCTGCGGCTGGTCGCCGATTTGTGTCATGTCCAGCAAAGCCTGTTGGACCAGCCACCACTGGCCCCGGCCCCGAATCCTGAGCGCCTGTTGTTATGCCAGGAACATGGCTTGCCACCGCTGGCCGCCGACAGTCTGGTACGCGAAGACGGCTGGCTGCCGTACCTGGAAACCCTGCTGCGGCGTTACCAGGCACCGCCGCGTTCGGCAGTGAAAAGTGCCGTGGCCACCTTGCACACCGCCAGCGTCGGGCAGCGCAAGGTCTGGGCGATTGCCTTGCTCAACGGCCAGTATGCAGGGCTGCCAGCGGCGCTGGTGCCGTTTCTCGGTGCGGCCTTGCAGGCGGCATGGAGCCACTGGCTGCTCGGCATGCCGGTTAGTGAACTGAAGCCGTGCGCCAGCCTTGGCCGATGCCCGGCCTGTGGTTCGCCGGCCATGGCCGGGGTGATTCACCAACGGGGAAAATACAACGGGTTGCGTTACCTGGTGTGTTCGCTGTGTGCCTGCGAATGGCATGTGGTGCGGGTCAAATGTGTCTACTGCGAACAAAGCAAAGGACTCAAATACGTCAGTTTCGAGGATGATCGGCATACGGCCAGCCAGGCGCCACTGCGGGCTGAAATCTGCCCCGGCTGCAACAGTTACCTGAAACTGCTGTACCTGGAAAACGATGCTGACGCCGAAGCGCTCTCAACGGACCTCGCCAGCTTGACGCTGGACATGCGCCTGGACCTGGAAGGTTACCAGCGGCTGGCACCGAACCTGATGCTGGCGCCAGGGGGAGATTGATCACAGCGGCTACACTCAGGTTTCCGGGACCGGAGCCTGTTTCATTCCACTCCCGCGACGGCCAACCGTTTCAGGGAGCCCCCTTGATGCCCGCAAAACTTGCCAGCGTCCCCGCGCGTTTACCTTCCATCGATAGCCTGTTACGCAACGCCGCCTGCCAGCCGCTGGCTGAACGTTATGGCCGCGATGCCTTGCTCGCGACTCTGCGACAGTTGCTCGACGATGTGCGTGAACCGGTGCAACGGGGTCAGCTTGACGCCCTTGAGCTCACGGCTCAGGTATTGGCGGGGAGGGCCGGCGAACGTCTGGCAAACCAGTACCGCAGTCGGGTACGGCGAGTGTTCAACCTTACCGGCACGGTACTGCATACCAACCTCGGTCGGGCATTGCTGCCGGAGGAAGCGATCGAGGCGGTGCAACAGGCTGCCCGTTATCCGCTGAATCTGGAATTCGACCTGGCGAGTGGCAAGCGTGGTGATCGCGACGACCTGATCGAGGGCCTGATACGCGAGCTGACCGGTGCCGAGGCGGTGACGGTGGTCAACAACAACGCGGCCGCCGTACTGCTCGCGCTCAACAGCCTGGGAGCGCGCAAAGAGGGCATCATCTCCCGTGGCGAACTGATCGAAATCGGCGGTGCATTCCGCATCCCCGACATCATGGCGCGGGCCGGGGTCAAACTGCATGAAGTCGGCACCACCAACCGCACCCATCCCCGCGACTACGAAGCTGCCATCGGCCCGCGCAGCGGCTTGTTGATGCGCGTCCACGCCAGCAATTACAGCATTCAAGGCTTCACGGCCCAGGTACCGACCGCCGAACTGGCGCTACTGGCCCACCGGCACGGGTTGCCATTGCTGGAAGATCTGGGCAGCGGCAGTCTGCTGGACCTGACCCGCTGGGGCCTGCCCGCTGAACCTACTGTGCGCCAGGCGCTGGCCGACGGGGCCGATATCGTCACCTTCAGCGGTGACAAGTTGCTCGGTGGTCCTCAGGCGGGATTGATCGTCGGTCGCCAGGAACTGATCGCCCGAATCAAGAAGAACCCGCTCAAGCGGGCGTTGCGCGTAGACAAACTGACCCTGGCCGCCCTCGAAGCCGTGCTGGGGTTGTACCGTGATCCCGACCGATTGGCCGAACGCTTGCCCAGCCTGCGCCTGCTCACCCGCCCGCAAGCCGATATCCTTGCTCAGGCCGAACGCCTGTGTCCGCTGCTGGCGCGTGTATTGGGCGACGGTTGGGCAGTAACGGCGCTGCCGGCGCTGGGCATGATCGGCAGCGGCAGCCAACCGATTGCGCGCTTGCCAAGCGCCGCCCTGTGCCTGCGTCCGCACGTGTMCAAACGCTTGCGTAGTCGGCAACTGCATGGTCTGGAAGCGGCTTTTCGAGCCTTGCCCATTCCGGTGCTCGGTCGTATCGACGACGATGCGCTGTGGCTGGATCTGCGCCAGCTGGACGACGAAGCGGCCTGGCTCGCTCAACTCGACCTGCTGCAAGGAGCGGGGGAGGCAAGGTGATTGTCGGCACCGCTGGACACATTGACCACGGCAAAACGGCCTTGCTCAAGGCCCTGACGGGACAAGCCGGCGATCGCCACCGGGAAGAACGTGAACGCGGCATCACCATCGACCTGGGCTTCCTTTATGCGCCGTTGGACCCTGGGGCGGAGATGACCGGTTTTATCGACGTGCCGGGGCATGAGCGCTTCATCCACAACATGCTCGCCGGCGCTCAGGGCATTGATCTGGTGTTGCTGGTGGTGGCCGCCGATGACGGGGTCATGCCCCAGACCCGCGAGCATTTGGCGATTGTCGAGCTACTGGGGATCCCAAAGGCGCTGGTGGTGATCAGCAAAATCGACCGGGTCGAGCCGGCACAGGTGCAGTCGGTACACGCCCAGGTCGCCGCGTTGCTGGCGCCGGGGCCGTATTGCGGCGCGCCGCAGTTCGCCGTGTCGAGCCTGACCGGGGAGGGCGTTGAAGCCCTGCGCCAGGCATTGTTGACCGCCCAGCATGAGGTCCGGCAGCGTAGCGCCAGCGGAGGATTCCGTCTGGCAATCGACCGCGCTTTCAGCGTCGCCGGCGCCGGTATCGTGGTCACTGGCACAGCGCTGGCTGGGCAGGTGAGGGTGGGCGACACACTCTTGTTGGGCCAGACAGGCAAGCCTGTGCGAGTGCGCAGTTTGCATGCGCAGAATCATGTGGTCGTCGAGGCGTGGGCCGGGCAGCGGGTGGCGTTGAACCTGAGTACCGAACGCCTGGCCCTGGAACAGATCCATCGCGGTGACTGGATGCTGGCCGAGTGGCTGTTCGCACCCACGCAGCGCCTGGACATCGAGATGCAGTTGCTGGCCAGCGAACCACGCGCCTTTGAACATTTCAGTGCGGTGCACGTGCATCTGGGCACTCAGGACGTCACCGCCCGGGTCGCCTTGCTGGAGGGCACACGCCTGGAGCCGGGCGTGCGGATGTTCGCGCAACTGTTGCTGAACGCGCCGTTGCAGGCCGTGCATGGCGACCGTTTGGTCCTGCGCGACCAGAGTGCACGGCGCACTCTCGGCGGAGGACGGGTGCTCGATCCGTTTGCACCGGCCCGCCAACGTCGCGTTCCGGCCAGGCTGATGCAGTTGCAAGCAC
>NZ_JBFTLU010000030.1:0-22065 GCF_056396605.1 Pseudomonas sp. 05T35 | reverse complement strand
ACATTGTTTATTTATCGAACCTTTTTAATCATGGCTGGTTGCGAATAACCCATTAGGTTTTTCTGACCGCACAATGAGAGCCAGGACATCCCCACGCTATGGACCGGTAGTTTGGGGGGAACAGCAAGCCGGCTTGCGAGAACCAGGACGACGGCAAGCGATACGCTACACTTCCCTAGCTCCGCCGCGGCACCTGAGGTACCAAACCTGTCTCCTGATCTGGAGGTATCCAATGAGCGCTAGCACCGAACTCACTTCCTTCACCGGCTGGGCCGCAACGGCGGCCGGCGCTCCACTGGAGCGCTACAGCTACGATCCCGGTCCATTGGGGGAAGAGGAGGTAGAAGTCGCCGTGGAGTATTGCGGCGTCTGCCACTCCGACCAGTCGCTGATCGATAACGAATGGGGCATCAGCCAGTATCCCTTTATTCCCGGCCACGAGGTGGTCGGCAGTATCGTGCGAGTCGGCGCACAGGTACGCGGTCTCGACGTGGGGCAACGGGTGGGCATTGGTTGGTACAAAGGCAGTTGCATGCATTGCTCCTCGTGTATCGGAGGCTCCCACCATCTGTGCAGCACCGTCCAACCCACCATAGTCGGCAGCAACGGCGGCTTCGCCGACCGCCTGCGTTCGCACTGGGCCTGGGCCCTTCCAATACCGAGCGGACTCGACCCGGCCATGGCAGGCCCGCTGTTCTGCGCCGGCTCGACGGTGTTCAATCCACTGGTGGAATTCGACGTCAAGCCCACTGACCGGGTCGGCGTAGTGGGCATCGGCGGCCTCGGTCATCTGGCACTGCGCTTCCTCAACGCCTGGGGCTGCGAAGTCACGGCCTTTACCTCGTCGTTGAGCAAACAGGACGAAGCCAGGCGCCTGGGCGCGCACAACGTGGTCGCCTCAACCGACAGTAACGCACTGAAGTCCATCGCCGGCACTTTGGATTTCCTGCTGGTCACCGCCAACGCCGACCTCGACTGGCCAGCCATGCTCGGAACCCTGCGCGGCAAGGGCCGCCTGCATTTTGTTGGCGCCGTGCCTGGCGCGATTCCAGTGCACGTGTTCAATCTGCTTCCTCAACAAAAGAGCATATCCGCCTCGCCGGTCGGCTCACCCAGTACCACGGCGACCATGCTGGAATTCTGCGTACGCCATCAGATCCTGCCGCAGGTCGAGCACTTCCCCATGAGCCGGGTCAACGAAGCCATCGACCACCTGCGCAGTGGCAAGGCTCGTTATCGCATCGTACTGGATGCCGGTAAATGACTGATTGGCGCGTGGGGTGACGCCCGTACGCGCCTTTGACTGCGCTCCCCCCTTCACTGGTTCAAACGGTTCATCAATGGATGGATTGGGATCATTGAGAAACTTTGGGGGGAGTAGAAAACTCAAGGGGGAAGTTATGGTTTAAGAGGCCTTTTGTCTCATGTGAGATATCCGCTTTGGGTTGGTTACAACTCCTCGCGACTGGCGGCAATCGGCCAGAAGCTGCCATTCGCTGAAAGCAAGTTTCGACTGAATTTGCCTTTCATGCAGGCGGATGGAGACATCGACCAATCACACGGCCATATGAAGCCGCCGATTGCCATCCCCCACCAAAGATCCATAGTGCGCAGATGACCACGCTGCTCGCGCTTCCTTGGCGAAGCCCWTCAAGTGTGGACGACGGTGGCGACAGAGGTGAGGAAGAGCTTGATGCAGTCCCCAGCGCCGCTCATCAGCTGCTGGCAAGGCAAAGTTGCTGCTGCATTACGGAAGCCGCGTTGTAGCAATTAAAGGATATGACCTTGCCACGCTCCAGGTGAAAAACGTCACAGCACGGAACATCTATTGTCTTGCCCGTTGGAGCGACAGTCCCTGAGGCAAGTGTCAGCTCACCTTTATGCGTCCCCCGAATTGCGAGTTCGACGACTACGACATTCTCCGCGACATAGATGTTGAATAATGTGGTATCGATCTCGATGGGTCAGGGACTGGAGCCCGCGTCCATCTCGGAGGCCCGCGCCAGTGCTTGCGTATCGAGATACTCCCGGATGTTCGTCAGTTTTCCATTTCGCACAGTAATGGCGAAGACCCAATCGTCCTCCCACGTCTTATTCGTCGCTTTAATTCTCCCCCTGGCGAAGCCGACGACCAGAACCCGGTCTCCCTGCGCTACGTATTCGTGGAACTCCATGACTGATGTTTCCATCTTTTCGGAAGCCTTCTGAAGCAGATCTGCCAATCCCGCGTGCCCGCGATGCGTGCCAGCCAGCGGCCAGTCCTCGCCCGGAATGATCCATTCAATATCTTCGGAAGTCAGCGCCAGTAGGTCTCGCCTATTGCTGCGGCCCATTGCTGTAAAGAAGTCCTTAACAACCTGAACATTCTTTTGTGTGTTCATCGAAATCTCTCCGCATCTCTCGCATCTGATCGCGTCCGTTCTGATCAGATACCTTGTGGACCTGCCGGTGAAGGGCGTGGTGTCGGAGACTCAGCCGATATCGACTTTCAAGGCAATGTCCCAAGTGCCGGCGCCGTTTTTCGCCAGGCCGATCATCATCAGGCCGAGCGCCTCGAGCGTCTGGGCCATGTGCAGGCCGCCGACATCCAACGGACGCAGCCCGAGACTTTCGATGAACGTCGAGACGCGCGCCTTGGCCTCCAAATCGTCGGCGGCGATGAACGCGTCGAGGGGGCCTCCCTTGGCAAGGACGTGGCCGAAAAGGGTATTGAATGCCTTCACGACATGCGCGCTGGCGGGGGCGATCCTGGCGATTTCCTGCGCACCAGAACTGCCGGCGGGAGAGACGAGGCCCGTGAGGTCCGGCGAGGCCGTGTTGGTGATGTCGATGATCACCTTGCCGTCGAGGGCGTCCCCGTAATCGGCCACCACCGACGCCGCGCCGGTGTACGGCACGGCAAGGATGACGATGTCGCCGGCGGGCGCGGCCCCATAGGTTCCTGTGGTCGCTCCGGCTCCCAGCTTGTCGACCAGCGCCTGCGCCTTGGCGGGGTCGCGGCTGACCACCTCGACGGTGTGTCCTGCTTTGGCTGCACGACCGGCGATGGCCGCAGCCATGCCTCCTGAACCGATGATGCTGATAGTGCTCATGTGTAATCTCCAAATGAGTTGGGGTTTTGCCCGCAGTCTCTCTGAACAGGCTTCCCCCGGTTAATATCCCGTGGGTGCCGGGCTCGTTGCGACCCGGCGAACAGCCTCAGCTCACTCAGGCAGCAGGGAAGTAGTGGCCGTTGTCCATATCGGCAAACAGGCCGGGCTGCGTTGGTGTCCAGCCGAGCATCTGGCGCGTGATATCGTTCGACGCCGGGGTATCCAGCGTCACCAGATTCGCGAGGAAGCCGAAGAAGCCCGGCCCCATCATTACGTCCACAGGAATGGGCACGACGGGAAGGTTCAGACGGCTGCCAATGGCCTGCGCGATCTCGCGGTACGGGATCGCCCCTTCAGCAACCGCATGCCAGGATCTGCCAGCGGGACTCTTCTCCAGCGCCAGGCGGAACAAGGTAGCGAGGTCGCGGGCATGCACTGCCGCCCACCGGTTGGAGCCGTCGCCGGGGTAGCCAACGACGCCCTTTTCCTTTGCTTGACCGATTAGAACCTGAAGGAATCCGGCCTTGTCGGTTGAGCTGTGCATGATTTCAGAAATGCGCACGACCGAAGACCGCACGCCCCGCTCTGCGAGACCGATTGCAGTCAGCTCGACGATGTTCCGAACCCGCAGCGAGCCCTTATATTGATCGCCAGCCGGAGAAAGAGCCGGATCCTCCTCGGTCGCCGGTCGGCTCTGGAGCGGCCCTGGAACCGGCCAACCCTCGTTAGTCGGCGAACCGATGCTTCCCGACACGACCAGCGGCTTCCCCGTTCCAGCCAGTGCATCACCGTATGCGAGCATGATCTGGACCTCCGCTGCGGCAACAGCGTCGATCCCGCCGACCGGAAGCAGGTCTTGTCGGTGCGCGACGTGGATTACGCCGTCGGCGGCTGCAGCCGCCTCCTTGAGCCCCTCGAGATCATCGAGATCACCGCGACGCACCTTTGCGCCGAGCGCAGTGATCGCCTGCGCCGCGCTGTCCGACCGGGCCAAAGCGGTGACCTCGTGGCCGGCGGCGATGAGGTCGGAGATGATGTACGGACCGGAATGGCCGGTCCCGCCAGTAACGAAAACGCGCATGTTGGTGTTCCTTGTAAGTGAGATAAAAAAAGGGTGCTGCGGGTGCGGTCAGCCGAGAAGGCTGACGCCGATTGAGAAGTGGCTGTGCTTGACGGAGTGGGCGATGAGGCCCAGCGAAAGCAGGCAGGCGTGCTCCAGCGTTCGCGCCATGAGCAGCGGCCCGGTGTCCATCGGGTGTAATCCGAGGCTCTCGATGAATGCCGAGACGCGTGCCTTCGCCTGCGCGTCGTCCCCGGCGATGAACACGTCCAACGGCTTACCCTCGACAGAACTGGCAGCCAGGACGTGGGAGAACTGAGTGCTGAACGCCTTGACGACTTCGGCGTCGGCAGGCGCGGCTTTGGCGATCTCCTGTGCACCGAAACTGTCCTCAGGGGTCACAAAGCTTGTGAAGTCGGGAGCAACGGGGTTGGTGATGTCGACAAGAAGCTTGCCTGCCAATTAAGCGATGCTAAGATCCAGCCATGAAGACAACTCTTAAAGAAGACTTTCGATCCCATTGCGCGGTGAACTACGGCGTGGAGATTTTCGGCGACCGGTGGTCGCTCTTGATCATTCGCGACATCGTTTTTGTTGGAAAGAAGACGTATGGCCAGTTTCTGAAATCGGAAGAGGGAATCGCGACCAATGTTCTTGCTTCCCGACTTGCCTTTCTTGAGGAGCAAGGCGTTCTCTCGAAGGCGCCCAGCCCCGACGACAGGCGCAAGGACTTTTATACGTTGACCGAGAAGGGCCTGGACCTCATTCCCATCGTGATCAACATTGTGCTCTGGAGCGCGAAGCATGATTCGAAGTCGTACGTGCGGCGCCACGAGGATTTAGTTGCTCGATTAAGTCAAAACCCCATGCAGGTGAGCGAGGAAGTGAAGGCGCTGGTCCGCAATGGCGGGTGCCTCTTTCCTGAGAGCGGGGGATGAACAAGGTAGCGAACGCGCCCTGTCATGGCGCGCAAATGAGTTGGTATCGGTTCCGATGACTCAGGTCCGAGGGCTCGCGACCATTTCTGAGGCCCGCGCCAATGCTTGCGTGTCGACGTACTCCCGGATGTTCGTCAGCTTGCCATTGCGAACAGTGATGGCGAAGACAAAATGGTCCTCAAACGTCCTGTTCGTGGCTTTGACTTTCCCCGTAGCAAAGCCGACGACCAGAACCCGGTCTCCCTGTGCTACGAACTCGGGGGGCTGCGGGGAGGAAACTTCCATCTCTGCGGAAGCCTTCTGAAGCACGTTTGCCAATCCTGCGTGCCCGCGGTGCGTGCCGGCCAGCGGCCAACCCTCTCCCGGAATAATCCACTCGATATCTTCGGCAGACAACGCCAGCAGACCTTGCCTATCGCCGCCGCCCATTGCTGCAAAAAAGTCCTTCACAATCTGGATATTCTCTTGATTGCTCATAAAGACTTCTCCATTGCTCTTACAGAGGATCGCGTGGTGTCCGTCATTCAGCCGGGGACGAGGCCGAGTTGTTGCTGCATCGCAGAAGCCTCGTTGTAGCAATGGAAAGATTTGACCTTCCMGCCTTCGAGGTGGAAAACATCGCATGACGGGACATCTATCTTCTTACCCGTGGGAGCTAGCGTCCCTGAAGCAAGAGGCAGATCACCCTTGTGCGTTCCCCGAATCGCGAGTTCGACAACGACGACGTCTCCCGCGACATGGATGTTGAATATCTCACGGTGGACATCGGGGAACGCACTGACCATACCCGCGATAGATTCACCAATGGCCTTGCCGCGAAACTTCATGCCGGATGCCATATCCCACATGTATCCTTCCTCAGAGAACATGGAAACAAATTTCTCGATATCCGTTCCTTGGCCTTCCGCAGCGGCGCAGAGTTCTCTGATTATTCTTTCATTATCAAGCATCATCATTCCTCTCCTTCATTATTGAGCGCTTACCCATTCGTATAAGTTGTGGCCAGGACCGCATCAACATTTGCGATCGCGATGCATCAGCCAAACTTGACCAAGTCCTTGAAGATCAGTTGACCCCAGGTATTTCCGCGCGCCTGCACAAGCAGTCCACCTTCCGAAAGCCCACCCAGTTTGATCGGCGAGAAACCGAGATTTTCTGCAAGCGCACCCACTTCCGTTGCGGCGCCGTCATCGTCGCTCGCCAGAAACACGACTCTCCTGCCACCCTGTACGGCCGGATCCTGGCCAAGGACGGCAGCGCCCAAATGGTTGAAGCCCTTGACCAGTCGTCCACCAGTAAAGGCCTGCGCGACGACTCTGGAAGATGGCTCTCCTCCCAGTTCTTCAGGGGACACGCCGTAGGCATTGGTCATATCGATGATGGTCTTCCCCTTCCAGGTCGGCAACGCCTTGGCGACATCCGGGTGCGACTCGAAACGGACAGCCAAAAAGACGATGTCCGCCTTGACCGCGTCCACCAGGTTTTTGGGAATGATCTGAGGTCCGATCGCTGCTGCGGCGGACGCAAAGCTTTGCGGGTCGCGCGTGGTTGCAACGGATACTTCGATGCCGTTGCGGGCAAACGCCTTGGCCAAGGCCTGACCGATATTGCCGAAGCCGATAATTGCATAGCTCATATAYTTTCCTCAGGTTTACCACGCCCAGCGGCTCCCACTATCGAATGGAGTGACCGGCCGGGCGCGGCGGGTCAGATTTGCGCCAGGCCGCCGTCGACGGCGACCTCACTTGCGGTCATGAAGCTGCTGTCCTGCGATGCGAGAAACGCGGCTGCCGCTCCGATCTCCGCCGGATCGGCCATGCGCTGGAGCGGATTCATCGAGGCGAAGACCTTCATGCCTTCCTCGCCTAACGCTGCCTTCGCAAGTTCGGTCGCAGTCGGCCCGGGCGACAGCACGTTTACCCGGATGCCGGTACCCTTCAGGTCCTCCGCCCAGGTCCGCGCGAGGTTGCGCACTGCTGCCTTGCTTGCGCTGTAGACACTGAATGCCGGGGCGCCCGTGGTGCCTGCGCTCGACCCGGTCAGGATTATCGAACCGCCCTGCCCCATCAGAGGTAGCGCCTTCTGGACCGTGAAGATCAAACCCTTCACGTTGGTGTCGAAGATTTCGTCAATGTGCTCGGCAGTGATTTTGCCGAGCGCAAGCTGGCTTCCCGCCCCGGCATTGGCGAAGACGATGTCGAGGGTTCCGCGCTCGGCCTTCACCGCCGCGTAGAGTCGGTCGAGGTCGGYCAGATCGGAGACCGAGCCCTTCACCGCGCGGGCATTGGGTCCAAGGTCGGCCACAGCGGCGTCGAGCGCTTCCTGTCGGCGGCCAAAGATGAAGACGAAGGCGCCCTCCTCGATGAAGCGCTTTGCCGCGGCCCGGCCGATGCCGGTAGCGCCGCCGGTAATCACGGCGGTCTTTCCATTCAGTCTGGTCATGTCGTGCATCCTTCGTTGGAGTTGTACCCAAGCAGGAATTGCTTGCTTGAGAACGAGGATGCAGCTCTGATAACCTAAGGGCAAGTATGCACCTTTTGGTAAGTATCAAAAAATGACGACGACTTCTGAAATCTGCGGTACCGGATGCGGGCTCAACGCCACGCTGCGCATCATTTCGGGCAAATGGAAACCGCTGGTCTTGTTTTTCCTGCGCGACGGCCCGAAGCGCTACGGCGAGCTCAAGCGTTTGATCCCGGGCGTTAGCGACAAGGTGCTGATCCAGCAATTGAAGGATCTGGAAGCCGACCACGTGCTGGCGCGGACCGACTACAAAGAAGTGCCCCCGCGCGTGGACTACACGCTGACCCCGCTCGGCCGCAGCCTGGCTGAGGCGATCGTCCCGCTGTGCAACTGGGGAACCGAGAACGCGGCGGAAATGGCAAGCATCTTCGCCAAGCGCGACACGTTGCCCTAGCGGGATGCTGAAGAACCGATGCGTCGGACAACCCTGCGCGTTGGTGGGAGGGCGGCAGGTCGAACTCCTCCAATCAGATCGTCAGGATGCGCGATTTGGCACTCTGGCCCATGTTTGTGTTGCATCAACCGGTTGAATTCACAGCCGTTAGCTGCCTTTCACAAAGGGCAGCTTTGGATCAGTTGTTGCCGCTGGTAATGGATCACCATCGAAAGGGGTTTAAGTGTCGATGAGCGGCGCGTCTGCGATCAGGTCGATCCAGTAAGAGGGCATGTATCGATCAATTTTGAAGGTCTCCGTTTTGATTGGCTCAAGCCCCCCCACACAATCGCCGCCAACCGACTTGCAGGGTCAGCCCATCCCCTGCAATCCGGTTTTGATCAGCGGTAACGCGCGTTTTCGGTCCAGACTCTCGCCAAAGCCACGGATCACCTGCAGCAGAGACTTCACCCGCAGCGGCAGATTCCCGGCCGGGTACACCGCGTGCATCTGTGGGCTTTCGCCGCTGCTGGAGGTGAGCATGTACTCGGGGCAGACCCGGAGCAGGCGCCCCGCTTCCACTTCGGGCTCTGCGACCCAGTCCGCCAGGCGGGCGATACCGACGCCCGCCAGGGCCGCCTGGAACACCGCCGAACCGGAGTTGAAGCGAAACTTGGGATCAGCCCGAAAGCTGATGGCCTGCGTCTCACTGCGAAAATTCCAGTCTTTTAGAATCCGCGGCGCCGTGTGCAGGATCAGCGAGTGCGCCTCCAGCGCTTCGATGGAGTCGGGTGTCCCGCGCCGCTCCAGGTACCCGGGGCTGGCGTACAGGTATCGTGAATAACTCCAGAGCGGAAAGCCGATCAGGTCACTGGATTGCGGATACCCGCCACGAATCGAGAAGTCCAGTTTGCTCTTGGCCGGGTCGATGGTGTCATCGGTGAAAATCCCATCGACGTTCACGTCTGGATAACGCTCACCGTACTGCGCGATCAGCCGGGGCAATACCCCGTGGCCGAGAAACTCGGGGGCGGAAAAGCGGACCCAGCCGTAGGCCTGGCCGCTGATTCCGGCCAGGTCTTCATCCGCTTCACGTTGCAGATCCAGCATTTTGTAGGCGTGGGGCAACAAGCGCTCGCCCGCCTCGGTCAAGCTCACGGCATTAGAGGAGCGATTGAACAACTTGACCCCGACGCTTTCCTCCAGGGCTTGAACGGCGCGGGTCAGCGAACTCGGGGAGCGCCCCAGCGAGCGTGCCGACGCGACAAAACTGCGCTTGCGAGCCACCGTCGCAAAGGCTTCGAGCTCCCCCAACATATCCAGTGCCATTCACCACCTCGTTGCACTTTTCACAATGTGGCATTGCAACACAAAAAAAGTCGTTCCGTTAACCTTCCCGCTCAATCCACACCGCTGGACCTTCACCACTCCTTCATCGTCAGGGCCTGAATTCATGATCGATATTGTCATCCTTTGCGTGTTCGCCTTTGCTGCCGGCCTGATTGATGCGGCGGTGGGTGGCGGCGGACTGATCCAGATACCTGCGCTGTTCAACGTGCTGCCCACGGCACAACCCGCGGCACTGCTGGGTACCAACAAGGTCGCGGCAGCGTGCGGCACCGCATTCGCGGCCCGGTCTTTCGTGCGCAAGGTGGTGATCGACTGGGGGCTGGTGATTCCCGCTGCCTGTGCGGCCTTTGTCATGTCCTTCTTCGGCGCGGCCACGGTGTCGTCCGTCCCGCAGTCGGTGATCCGGCCGGCAGTGCTGGTGTTGATCGTGCTGATGGCGATCTACACCTTCTGGAAAAAGGACTTCGGCGCCCTGCACAAACCCATGCACATCGGTACCCGGGAGAAATTGCTGGCGATCGTCATCGGCGGTGCGATTGGCTTCTACGACGGACTGTTTGGTCCCGGCACCGGCAGCTTCCTGATTTTCCTGTTTATCCGCTGCTTCGCCTTCGACTTCCTGCATGCCTCGGCGTCGGCCAAACTGGTGAACATCGCGACCAACGTCGCGGCGCTGATTTTCTTCATTCCCACGGGTAACGTGCTCTACCTGATCGCCCTCCCCATGGCCGCATTCAACATCCTTGGCGCGCTGACCGGCACCTGGCTGGCGGTTCGTAAAGGCGTGCCCTTTGTCCGGAGCCTGTTCCTGGTGTTGCTGGTGATCCTGATCAGCAAACTGTCTTACGACCTGTTCGTGTGAACCTGAGCCGTGGTTCTGACTGTCCCCGTAGCATTCTATTCATGCGAAATCCGACAACAGTGTTTGTCCAATAGGCCGCTGTCTGGGAAAGGGATAAACATCTAGCATCGTTCCTACCCGGTGAGCACATTGAATAAACATCAACTAGCTCTCGAGGTAAAAACGATGCAGGTCAACCCCTTGAGCGATACGGTGAATATGATGAACATGATGAATATGTCAAAAGTTGCGATCTTCCTTGCGCTTGGCAGTTTAGGCGCACAAGCATTTGCAGACGAGAGCCATTCAACAGTCGCCACCCGTCAGACACCGGTAGAAAGTTACACTTACGCAACCAAGCTCGACATTAAAAAAGTCATTGCAATGACAGACGCTGCGGACCAGTGCGGGCCGGTTCCTGTTCAAATGACCTATGAAGACTCTCACGGTCAACAGCACGTCCTTCAGTATCAAGTCATGGGAACGGGCTGTTCAAACGGTTGAGCACTGTGCGGACGATGGAGGGTCGACACTCCATACCTGCCGCGCTAGCGAGCTCGAAAGCTGTTGTCTTTTCTGGCCGAGCGAACGATTTCTTCATCGGATGCGAGCAAACTCGGAATGTAATCTTTAAGAAATTCCACCCATGTCTTTATTTTTGCATCCACGAACTTTCGTGATGGATAAATGGCAAACAAGTTGAACTCTTCAAAATGATACTCCGGCAGTACGCGCACTAACGTGCCGGCCCTGAGTCCGTCGACTGCCGACGCAATCGGCTGAATACCAATCCCCATCCCATTCGTTATGGCAACAGTCATGGCGTCGGCGGTATTAACGTGAAATGGCGACAATGGAACGTTGACGGTCTCCACGCCTTCGGGCCCCTCAAATACCCAGTTTTCAACCGGCATTACCGTATTCACAATTCTCAAACAATCATGTTCGCCAAGCGATCTCGTGGAATCGGGAATCCCGCGTTTCTTCAGGTACGCGGGCGAGGCACAGAGAATGCTGTAAGTGATGCCGAGCCGCTGAGCGACAAACCCGGAATCGGGTAGATCCCGCGCCAAAACAATCGATATGTCATAGCCCTCCTCCAGCAAGTCAGGTAGTCGATTGKTCAGTGTCAAATCAAACATTACCAAGGGATAAGTCTCTCTATACTTGGCAATGGCTTTGATCACGTAATGATTACCGACGGCTCCCATCGCGTGGATCTTGAGCCTGCCAACGGGCATGACCTGCGCGGTACCCGCTTCCTCTTCGGCCTCACGTACCTCCTCAAGAATTTTCTCGCAGCGCTGCAAATAGCGCACACCTGCCTCGGTCAACGCCAGGCGTCGGGTCGTGCGGTTAATCAGCCGTGTTTGAAGCCTGGCCTCCAGACTGGAAACCGCTTTGGAAACGTTAGTTGTGGTGGTGTCCAACAGCTCAGCCGCCGCCGTAAAGCTGCCGCTCTGAGCGACAGCTGCGAAGAAGCGCATGGTCTGGAAAACGTCCATCGTTACCGCCTCCGCAGATAAGTAAAAAACCAGCATGCTCTCCAGGCATGTCTCGCGTGAAGAGTTATTCGTATCGAAAAAAGGGGCGGCCTTGCAAAAGACCACCCCCTTGTCATGCGTTATTTTTTGCCCGGAATAAATCCGGGCACACCGGTTTCCACCACCGAGTTGAATCGTACGCGGGTCGTAATATCGTCCTTGATTTCAAGCATGGCCCTGTGAGGCAGGGTAGAAATCGCAAAGTTTTCCTGGATATGGCTCAACGTTGCAGACGTGGTCAGGAAAGCCACGCCACGTTGTACGGACCAGGCCAACGCAACTTGAGCCGGAGTCTGTTGCAAGCGCCGGGCGACGCCTGTGATCACCGCGTCTTCCAGTACGTTCGGCTGCATGCCATGCCCCAGTGGTGCAAAGGCAAGGACGATAATTCCATGCTGCCGACAAAACTCGAGCAGTTCCCATTCAGGCAGATAAGGATGCGATTCAACCTGCACGACGGCAGGTTTTATCCGGGCCACTGCCACAATTTCTTGCAATGCCTGCAGTGTAATGTCGGATAACCCGATGGACTTGCACCGCCCCTCATCAACCAAGCGCTCAAGTGCTCGCCAAGTCTCGATTAATGTCACGCCGGAGTCGTAAACGATTCTCCCCTGCTCGTCTCTTGGTTCCTGGTCTTCGCCCGGTTGAAAGGCGAAGGGTGTGTGGACGAGGTAGCAATCGATGTAATCCACTTGAAGCCGTCGGCAGCTGGCTTCAAAAGCCGGCAGAACCCGCTCGGGGCGATGGTTGGTGTTCCACAGCTTTGTGGTAATAAACAGGTCTTCGCGCCGGACCTTACCAGTATCCAGGAATTCCTTTATCGCCACTCCGACCTTGTCTTCGTTTCGATAGCGCTCTGCACAATCGAAATGGCGAAAGCCTGTTTCCAGCGCGTGCTTGACGGCTTGTGTTGTCACGCTCAGATCCCGGAACAGCGTGCCAAATCCAACCGCTGGCATCGCACCCGATCCGTGGACAATAGGGAACTTTGTATCGCGAAGTTCATCGTGAAACGCTTCGTATGACATGTCTTTACTCCGATGTCTGGGGCTACAGCCGCAATGGCGATAGTGGTCTCTGGTAAAACGCAGCTGCTATTGATAAACAGTTTTCGGCGCTTCGCGGCTGGCAACGCGTTGCTCGGACACACCCACCGAATTACCGCCGAGTGCCACATACAAGCGCACCGTGTCGAGATACTGCGCCGTCTTCACTCTGATTTGACCCAGTAACGCCTGCTCATAGGCACGTTCCGCTTCCAGCACCTGGAGAATGCTGTTCTCGCCTTGCGCGTAGGCTTGCTGGTTCAAACGAAAACTGGTTTCGGCCGCGCGTAATGCGTCCTCCTGCGCCAGGTTTTCTTCCGAGTCATGGTTGATTGCCTGCAGCGTGTCTGCGACCTGGCCAAATGACTGAATGAGCGTTTGCTGGTAGTCAGCGAGTGTCGCCTTGTAGCCGTCGACGGCTGCCTGACGTTCAGCCTTGAGCGTGCCGCCATCGAAGATCGGCCCTRCCAGTCCCGCAGCAAGACTCCAGAGTGCAGCGCCGCCATTGCCTGAAGCCGCCTGCGCAAGAGACGCGGACAGCGTTACATGGGGATAGAGATTGGCTGTCGCGACCCCGACGGCGGCGCTGGCCATGTGCAATTCAGCTTCTGCTTGCAGTACATCCGGCCGGTCGTGGGCCATTTCCGAGGGCAAGCTGACTGGCACGCTAGATGGCAAGGCAAACTCAGCGAGGTTGAAGTCGGGAGCGGTCCAGTCTCCCGGGCCTTTTCCCGTCAGGACCGACAGCGCATGCCGTGCCGAATCACGCTGTTGAGCGAGGGGCGGCAACAGCGTGCGGTCCTGAGCGAGCCGTGTCTCGGCCAGCGAAACGTCGATCTGCGTGGTGGTGCCATTGGCGTGCGCCATGCGCACAAGCTCGAGGTTCTTCGCGTCATTGGCGAGCAGTTTCTCAACGGCTTCCATCTGCGCGTTTGCCGAAGCAACCAACAACGCCTGGCTCGCAACATCGCCGGTCAGGGTCAGGTACGCCGCTTCGTAGCGGTGTTTCTGCAGACTCGTAAACGCTTCCTTCTGCTCGACCAGCCGCTTGGTACCGCCAAAAGCGTCAAGGTCGAAGCCAACCCGTGGCCCAATCGAGTAGAAATTGGAGACGGTTGGCTCGGGCCCGTTGTGGGTCCGTTGGCGGCCAGCCTGGGCGCCAAAATCGACCTGCGGATACAGTGCACCCTCAGCCGCGGCAACAGAGGATGCCGCTTGCCGGATCGTCGCATCTGCCGCCACGAGTTCAAGATTGCCGTCGATTGCCCGACGTACAACCTTGTCGAGCTTCGGCGAATGGAAGGCAGACCACCAGTCACCGCTGACCTTCTTGCCCAGCTCAATGTGCTGTTCAGCAACCTTGTTGCCGCCCTCGCCGAGACGCTGCTCGGCCTGTTGATCATAGTGCTGCGACAGGCTCTGCGCTGGCTCTTTATAGTCAGGGCCGACGGTACAGGCGGACAGAAACATAAGCGCCGACACCGCACCGACCGTCATTGGGAACTGCTGTCTGTTGAGTACGAACGTATTGGATTTCATTGGGCAGACTCCACGAAAACTAGTTGGTCGGAACGGGTTTGCGAAGAAAGACAACCAGCGGGCTCACCACCAGCATCGCCAGCATCAAAATCTTGAACTGGCCGATAACCKCGATAAAAGCCGCCTGGCCGGTGATCATTTCGTTGAGCCCCCCGAGTGCTTGCAAGGACGTCGACGCCGTCATGGAATGTGCCGCGGTGCGATAAGGCGTCAGATGGCTTGCCAGCGCCACGTGCATCGTTTGCGTGTTGTTGAAGAAGAACACTTGCACGATGGCAACGCCGAGGGTGCTGCCATAGACACGGGCCAGATTKAAAAAACCGGTACCTTCCGGGCGGAACCTGGGATCGAGCGTGCTGAAAGCCACCTTACTGATCGCCGGCATCAAGATGCCGAGGCCGATACCCTGGAGTGCACCGGCCACCGCCACGGGCCACCAGTCCATCAAGGGCGAATAGCCGAGCATCAGCCAGTTGGCATACGCCACCAGTGCAACACCCGCGGCAACAAAGAGTCGCGAGTCGATCCGAGCAGGAACCCGGCCCATCAGTAGAAATGCACCGACAAGCCCGACACCTCGCGGTATCGTCAGGTAACCGGTCGTGTCAGGTGGGTATCCAAGAATTTCATCCAGCATCGGCGATGTCAGGGCCATCGTCGGCAACAGCACAAAACCGAGTGCGAAAAAGATGATCGTCGACAGCACGAAATTGCGGTCTTTGAACAAATTCTTGTTGAGGAAATGCACCTTTGCGGTCAGCACATGAACAACGAACAGGTAGAGCCCCAGTGCACCTGCCAGCGCCTCCAGCCAGATCTCGGGCGAAGCAAACCAGTCCAGACGCTCTCCGCGGTCGAGCAGCATTTGCAACCCGATCATTCCCAGCGTGAAGGTGCCGACGCCGAAGAAGTCGAAAGGCGGACTTTTCTCGGCCTTTTTCTCGGCCAGCAACAACGTCACCACCACGAAGATAAACGCCGTTAGAGGAAGGCTGATGGAGAACATCGAGCGCCAGTCGTAATGTTCGCAGACCCAACCACCGATACTCGGGCCGCTGACGATGCCCAAGAGCACAATGGCCGTGAACATCGAGCCGAATTTCGCGCGCCGCGCAGGTGGCAGTGTCTCCATTGCAATGGCCATCGAAAGCGGTGCCAGCAGGCCACTCGCGGCGCCTTGAATGATGCGCGCACCGACGAACTCCAGCGGAGTCGTTGCCTGCATGGCGAGCAACAAGCCAAGGACGAACAAGGCTATCGCGGCTTGATACACAACCCTCAGGCCGTAGCGTCCGGCGAGCCACTGCGCAATCGGCAGGGTAATGGCGCTCGCCGCGAGGTATGAAGTGAATACCCAGCCAGCCTCGTCATCGGTCATCGATATGGCGCCCTGAATAAACCTCAGTGCCGCATTCGGCAGAGGCAGGTTCGCCGACTGCATATAGGTCGCGAGCAATGCCGCGAACCTGAGCGTGCGCGAGCCCTCTCCCGCCGGGTTTCCAGCAAGACTGGCGTTCATCGGTCGGTACCTGCCGTCAACAGAGCCTTGAGTGGGTGCCACCAGGGCGTGCGATACCCGGTGTCGACTTTGACCGTGGCGCTGGTCCCCGAGAAAAGCGGCAGAGCAGGATCCACTTCATCGAGTTCGAGTCGGACCGGTACCCGCTGGACAACCTTGACCCAGTTGCCGGTCGCATTTTCCGGTGGCAGCAGTGCGAAGTCCGACCCGGCACCCGGACTCATACTGGTCACGTGGGCCTTGAATACGTGATCAGGGTACGTATCGACACTGATGGTCGCTTCCTGGCCCCGACGCATATGCGTCACTTCCGTTTCGCGGAAGTTGGCCTCCACCCAGATCTGACGATCGGACAGCAGCGCAAAGGCCGGCGCACCGCTGTTGACGTAGTTGCCCACCTGCAAATCGTCGACCTTGGCCACGATGCCATCCTCCGGCGCATACACCGTCGCGTACGAGAGATAAAGCTGCGCTTCGTCGAGCTGAGCCTTGGCCTCGCGCACCATCGGGTGTTTATCGGCTTCGATGTCCGGATTGCCGTTCAAGGCAACGACCGTGCTGGCGATCTGCTGTTCGATCGACGCTATTCGTTGCCGGGCAACTTTAAGGTCGGTGTCGGCACGTTCGTAAATGGCGCGCGAAACGAACTCGGTAGCGACCAGCGCTTTCTTGCGGGCAAATTCCCGCTGGTCGAAATCAGCCGACTCTTTGGCCGATTGCAGTTCCGCCTGCTGCTGGCGGTAGCTTGCCTTGAGGCCATCGATGCGAAGCCGCGCGACGCTCAACTGCGCTTCTGCACGGTTAATCGCGATCTGGAACGGCTCCGGGTTGATCCGAAACAGCACCTGGCCCTTGCGAACAGGCTGATTGTCCTCGACCGCGATTTCGACGACTTGTCCGGAAACGCGAGCGTTGATCGACGCCTTCGCTACTCGGGCATAAGCGTTATCGGTCGAAACGTAGGGCTCGCCCGTCACATAGTGTGAGTACCCAACCGCAGCGACGAGAGCAGGAACGCCTACCATAAGGAGTGGTCGCAACTTCTCTTTAAACGGTTTCTTGACGGGCCTGTCGGCCTGGTTCGGCCCTGGGTGCTCGAAGGTTTGCGAAGCTGGAATGTCGAACTGTCTGGTCATGATCGAATACACCTTTAACCGGGAAATCGGGCTAACACGGGCAACGATCGCCTGCGACCCTGATGTCAATAATTGCTGTGAGCAATCAATCTCGTGTGCGTCAGGAGGATCGCTCTGCCGCACCTGTTTCATCGCCGCAACACCCAGTTCGAGCTCCGCTGCAACAAACCTGAAATTCAGGAACTTCTGGTTCCTTAATTTTGTGCGATGGTGTAAGAATATGCCGTGACTCACCTTCATTCAAGGAATTTGTACAACATGGCACAAAATAAAACTGCAGAGGGCAAAGGCCGCGGCCGCCCTCGCGCGTATGACCCGCAGACAGCGCTGCAGCAGGCGCTTGGGGTTTTCTGGAGCACCGGATATTCCGGCGCCTCTCTGGATAGCATCGCAACGGCGGCCGGCATGAATCGCCCAAGCCTCTATGCGGCATTCGGTGACAAGCACGCGCTCTACATCAAAGCGCTTGAGCAGTATTGGGAATTTGCCGCGGCGGCCATGCATGAGGCGCTGACAGACAACACACTGACGCTGGAGCAGGCGTTGATGCGTTTCTATGAGGGGCAGTTGTCGATCTACTTCTCGGGCGAAGGACAACCGCGCGGCTGTTTCGCGATTGGTACGGCGACTACCGAGGCCGTCGAGGATGCTGAAATACGCGACGTGCTTTCGGATCGACTGAGCAGGCTCGATGCCGAACTCGAAGCGCGTCTGCGGGCAGCAATCAATTCCGGCGAGTTGAAAAGCGATGCCGACCCTGCAGCCCTTGCCGTACTCGCGTCATCCTTGCTGCACAGCATTTCGATACGTGCCCGGGCGGGCAAATCCCGCGAAGAATTAACGGAACTTGCACGCAATGCGGTCAGCGTGATCTGCGGCTAGTTAACCTCGGCAGCTGTCGGGTTTGTGAGGTTTTATCGTGGGTGAAAGACTCGAAGATATTCTTGCCGAGCAGCTTGCAGTGATTTTCTGTGGCATCAATCCGGGCATGACGGCCGCCGCCCAGGGGCATCATTTTGCGGGTCGGGGCAATCGTTTCTGGCGCACACTGCATCTCGCCGGTTTTACGCCGGAGGAAGTACGCCCGGAACACGATCGGACGATCTTGCAGTATCAGTGTGGGTTAACCGCCGTGGTCGAACGGCCAACGGCGCGGGCGGATCAGCTGTCTGCACATGAATTCATCGCTGCCGCAGCGGATTTTGAACAAAAGATCGCACGCTATGCACCACGCTTTGTGGCGTTTCTCGGCAAAGCGGCGTACAGCGCATTATCTGGTCAACGAGAAATTGCATGGGGGCTTCAGTCAAAGACCTTTGGTAATGCCTCGGTCTGGGTCCTGCCCAATCCGAGCGGGCGAAATCGCGCGTTCACGCAGGATCAACTGGTCGGTGCTTACCGCCAACTCTGCCTGGCAGCAGGTTCGGATCGGTTTTCCGTTTGATCAGGGGATCACTTTACTTTTTCGTCAGACCGGGATAGATAGCGTGTTACACCCCCTACTTGATACCTGATGTAATCAATCGAGAGATGCGATGCCCCGGCATTTTGACGATGTGCAACTCGGCAGCATTGAGCTGTTCTGTCTGGCAGTCGAGTTTGAAAGTTTCACTGCCGCTGCGCAGGCCGCCGGCGTGACGCCTGCCGCCGTGAGCCGGTCGGTGTCACGCCTGGAGGAGCGTCTGGCGGTGCGCTTGTTTGTCCGCACCACCCGGCAGATACGCCTGACCGAGGCAGGTCGGGTCTATTACGAGCAATGCCGTCAAGCGTTGACTCAACTGGTTGACGCGGAACGTAAAGTGACGGCCCAACAACAGGCGCCCTCAGGGGAATTGCGCATCAGCGCACCGACGCCCTATGCGCATTTTCGACTGTTACCGCGCCTTGCCGAGTTTCGTCGACGCTACCCACTGGTCAAGGTAGTCGTACACGTCAGCACCCGGAACATAGATTTCGCTGAGGAAGGTTACGATCTGGCCATCCGTGGTCGAGCGCCCGATGACTCGGCGCTGATTGCGCGCACACTCGAGAATGCAGAGCTGGTGGTCGTCGCCTCTCCTGAATACCTTCGGCAGCATGGCGTTCCACAGTCACTGTCGGACCTGGAATCACACGATTGCATTCAATTTGAACTGCCCAGCAGCGGAAGGAATGTGCCGTGGACTTTCATCGTCGATCAACGCTCGGTGAGCGTGAACACCTCTGGAAATACCACCTGCCTTGAAGATTATCTGGCAACGATCACGATGGCCAGACACGGCGCCGGGCTCGTCCAGGCGTACCGGTTTACCGTTCAGGCGCAAATTGACAGTGGTGAATTGGTCGAGGTACTCGGGGAGTTTGGTGGTGCTACCCGCCCCTTCCTGTTGCTGTATCCCCATGCCCGCTACCTGCCGATGAAAGTCAGAGCGCTGATTGATTTCTTGACGGACCCGGAGTCGGTTCATTGATTGCCAGGTCAGGTGCTACTTCTCTGGGGGCTGAACACATGCTGATTCGGAAGGCTGCCGCTTCCCCCTGCTAATTAGGGTCCAACAATCCTCCGCTCCAGTTGCGCGACACCCGGGTTCCGGTGAACTTCGCCACCACCATGCCCTGTTGCACAAGGCGATCCCGATAACGTGTCACCATCCGCCCCGCTTGTTCGGCAACCAGCACCACTTCGGAAGACGGATCACCCGGGCGCCCCAGAATCCGCGCAAACCGCTGCCCTTCTTCGACAAAATCGCCCAGCTCCTTTTCAAAGATCAGCACCCCGGGCTGCGGCGCGAGAATGGTCTCCATGTGGCTCATCTCTATCGCCTCGACAGGCCAATCGCCTGGCGACTGCGGCTCATCGATCACCCCGCACGCGCAAAGCCAGGCGTATAGCCCCGCAGCATCCTGCTCGGCAAACCGGTCGCTGACATCGCCCTGCCCGCGCAATTCCAGGGTCGCCGCCAGGCGCTGGTCCGTGACGCCATCGCGCAGCCAGGGCGCAATGATGGTTTCCTCGAAGGAGCCATCGCCACCGTCATCCCAGATGATCGCCACCGCCATCTTCATCGCCGCCGCCAGTTCACGGCCACGTGGCCAGAAACTGCGATGAACGTAGAGGTATGGCATTGCCTCGTCATCGGTGTGCAGATCGAGCATTAAGTCCGCCGTGGCCGCCAGTTGTACCAGGCTTTTTTGCCAGGCCTGGACAGGAGTCGAAGGCCGGGCCATCGCGGTCGACTGGTCGAATGAACGGTTGAAATTATGGCCCGTGGCGTCGTGAAACCGACCGAGTATTCGCCCTTGGCGAAACTGCCCGATGCCCAGGGGATTGGCCTGTGGCACCACGGTCACACTGCCCTTCAGGCGGCCCTCGGTCTCGGCGATCTGGAGTCGCTGCATCAACAGGTGCAGGACCAGCATCCCGGCGATTTCGTCGGCGTGCACCCCCGCCTGCAGGTGCACCTTCGGCCCGCCGCCATTGCCCTCGAATCGCCACACGCCGACCCGCACCGCGTCGCCGTTATTGTTCCGAACCGCGAACGAAATGTCCTGCCCCATACGTGTGTCCTCCGGTCATGACCGTTAAAACCCGATTACTCAATCCGTAGCAGCTGCCGAAGGCTGCGTTCGGCCGCGTAGCCGTCGCAAATTCGGCATCCACGGATTATTGGAAGACCGCATTGCGTGATTTTACGACCGCTTCGCGGCCGAACGCAGCCTTCGGCAGCTGCTACGGGGGTATGCGTCGCCCCGGAATCTCTTGACTGAGTGGCATTACGCCAACGGCCTCGCTATCTTGGGTTGCGGGATAAAGGGCTTGCGTCACGGAGCATTCGGCGCCGACGACGTCTTGTGCCGGGTGACGGCCAACGATCATCGCCAGGGTGCCGCTGACCGCGATCAACCCGGCGCCAATCATCAGCGACTCATCCATCAGCGTGCCCCAGACCAGGTTCGATAGCAGGAACGCCCAGACCAACCCGGTGTACTCGAACGGCGCCAGCAAAATCGCCGTGGCCCGCTGAAAACTGGCGAACAGCAGGAACTGCCCGATACCGCCCACCAACCCGGCACCGAGCATCCCCAGCCAGGCCGGGGTCGGCGATGGGGTGTGGGTCCAAGGCAACGCCAGCATCATGCAAATGACAAACACCCCATTGGTGATCAGCATCTGTTCCAGCACTGACGTCTGGTTATCCACCTGCCGCAACTGGATGTAGGTGAAGGCCCAGCACATCGCCGCCAACAGCGTCAGCACGATCGGCAAGGGCTCGGTCATATTGCTGGGGCGACAGGCAATGATCACGCCGACAAAGCCGATGATCAGGGTGAACCACTGCCAGCCGCTGGCACGCTCCTTGAGGATGACGACCGCCAGCACCGTGACCATGATCGGCGCCGAAAAATACAGTGTGGTCATTTCTGCCAGGGTCAGGTCCCGGGCTGCCGTGTAATACAGCAGCCAGGCAACGAGCGACAGCAACCCGCGCACCACCAGCAAGCGCCGGCTCGGTGAGCGCCAGGCCCGTTGAACCAGCCGCGGGCGTCCGGCCAGCAGGCAGGCGACCACCACCACGAGGCTGCGCCAGAACAGGATGCTGACCACCGAATAGTCGGCCACCAGCCACTTGATGCTCGCATCCTGCAACGCCAGGAACGCATAGCCCAAGGTGCACAGGCCGATGCCCTGCAGCGACCGGTCAACCCGTGGCGCGCTCATTACACCGCCCTGCGCAGTGGCGTCCCGCGCCGTTCGGCAAAAGCGAACAGCGCCTCGATCAGGAACGTCAGACAGACATACACCCCGGCCACCAGCAGCAACGGTTGATAGACTTGCAGGGTCTGCGCGCGGACCACATTGGCGGCGCCCAGCAGATCGATCACCGCGATGGTCGAGGCCAGCGCCGTGGACTTCAGCAACATCACGGTCTCCCCGGCCAATGTCGGCAACAGCAACCGCATCGCCCGCGGCAAGCGCACCCGCAGCAGGGACTGGCGCGGGGTCATGCCAAACGCCGAAGCGGCTTCCATTTCCCCCTTTGGCACCGCCAGCAGGCCGCCGCGAATCACTTCGCCCACATAGGCCCCCACCGACAGCACCAGGGCGAACACGATGTACCAG